>DATATI010000090.1 GCA_036268875.1 Polyangia bacterium
CATTTACTTCGCGGGGGAGCACACATCTTACAACTTCCAGGGGTATATGGAAGGCGGCGCGGAATCGGGGATAAAGGCGGCGAAGCAAGTCGCCGCGGCACGAAGCGTCGCCGCGCGCTGACCGGCTCGCGGGGTCTTCAAAGAAGGACGCCCCTATTTGGCTCAAGCGCTGGAACCGGGCCCGCTGACGCATGCCAAAGCTTAGCCCCGTTAGCTTCAGACCAGTAGTGTAGTGAACCGGATTACACTAGTAGTGTGAAAAGCCTCGCGATTGCCGCGGCGCTGCTGACCGGGGCGATCCTGACGGGCCCTGTCGCTCACGCAGCCCTCAACATCATGCCTCTGAGTCAGGTACGTGCGGGTATGCACGGGATCGGCAAGACGGTCTTCAGCGGCGAAAAAGTGGAAGATTTTCAGGTGGAGATTCTCGGAGTGCTGCAAAACACCGGCCCCAAAGAGAATATTATTCTCGGACGGCTCTCCGGCGGCCCTCTCGAACATACCGGCGTGATGCAGGGCATGAGCGGCAGCCCGGTTTACATCGACGGCAAGCTGATGGGCGCCGTCGCCTACGCCTGGAGCTTCGCCAAGGAACCGCTGGGCGGCGTCACCCCGATTGAATCGATGCTGGCCGAACAAAGTCGCCCGCGGCGGGGCAAACCCGAGAACGCCGCGCTGGCCGGGGCTTTTCCAGCCGAGGGCGCGCCCTTCGGTTTGCCGACGGTGGCGACCGCGATGGGAACCGAACCGCGGCTGATGCGGGCGGCGGTGCCGCTTTCGGTCTCCGGATTCACGCCGCGCGCCTTCGCCGACCTGGAACAAGAGCTGCGGCCGGCCGGTCTTTTGCCCATGCAAGCGGGCGGCGGGCGGCGCCTGGGACCGGGCAGCAAAGGCGCCGGCCACGTCGAACCCGGGTCGGCCATCGGCGTCGAGCTGGTTCGCGGCGACATGAGCATGGTGGCCACCGGCACCGTCACCTACGTCGATGGGCCGCGCGTGCTGGCCTTCGGCCACCCGCTGTTCGGCATCGGCGAGGTTTATCTACCGATGGTCGACGCCGAGATTCACGGCTTTCTGCCGTCGCTGTCGCAGTCGTTCAAGATGTCGTCCCCGCTGCACGAGGTGGGCACGCTGGTGCAGGACCGCCCGTCGTGCATCATCGGCGATCTGAGCGCCCGCGCCACCATGCTGCCCATCGACGTGCGCGTCGCCGGTCCCGACGCCGAGCCGCGCGCCTTCCACGCCGAGGTGGCCCGCAACCGCCGCCTGACGGCGACGCTGGCGGCGCTGGTGCTGGGCAACGCCATCAGCGACGCCGAACCCGACGTGGCCGACATGATGGTCGCGGTTTCGTCGAAGGTGACCGTGCATGGAATGGCCCCGCTCGAGCTGCGCGACCACTTGTTTTCGTCCGAAGGGATCTCCGGCCGGGCATTGACCGGCACGCGCGGGATCAAAGCCCTCGGCGAATTGATGACCAACCCGTTCGAGCCGGTGGCGCTGGATCATCTGGAGATCGACGTGAAGGTTGAATACCGGCGCGACGTCGCGGACATCGTCGGCGTGGCGCTGCCCGGCGATCAGGTCGACGCCGGCAGCACGGTTCCCCTGCGTGTCACCTTGCGTCCCTACGCCGGCCCGGAATACGTCGAGAGCATCCCGGTGACGTTCCCCCGCGGCCTGGGCGGCACCACGGTGAAGATCGAAGTGGCCAGCGGCGCGGTGGTCAAACCCGAGCTGCCGCCCGCCGAGACGTTGGCCATCTATATCGACAACCTGCGCCGGTACTACACGGCGTCGTCGATCGTGGTCAGCTTGCAGACCCCCGACGACGGCGCGGCCCTGCGCGGGCGGTTGCTGCCGGATCTGCCGGCGTCAGCACTGGATACCTTGCAGCCGGGCAACCAGACCCGCCGCGCCGACGCCTACCACGTCGCCGACCGCACGGTGTTCTCGTCGCGCCGCCTGGTGAGCGGCAAGCAAGAGCTGTCCGTGTTCGTGCGCGAAGACGTCCTCGGCCAGCGCCTGTCGGCGCGCCAGCACTGACCGGACGATCGCGGAATTCCCGCGTCGGGCGGCCGGTCGCGTACAATCGTCGCCGCCTGATGCTGACATTGACGAAGACGATGCTCCTGGCCACCGGCGCCGCGCTGGTGGTGGGCGGGTCCGGCGCGGTGCTGGCCGCGGGGACCAAGGTTTTTCGCCACACCAGCGCCAAGGATTTTGAAGAAGGCGAAGCCATCGGCAGCCTGATCTTGCCCACCGGCGAAGTGGCGGCCGGCATGAAGACCGCGCGCGTGCCGCTGGAGGCGGCCTTCGTGTGGTGCTCGGCGCTGTCGCGCGACGGGGCCACCGCGTACTTCGGCAGCGGTGACCACGGCCAGATCTTCGCCGTCGAAACTGGCGGCGCGTCCGGCAAGGCGCCCAAGACCGAGAAGCCGGCGCGCAAGGTGGTCGAGCTGGACGCCGCCTGGGTGACCGCGCTGGCGGTGCGCCCCGACGGCATGTTGCTGGCCGGCGCCACGCCCGGCGGACGCGTGTTCGTCGTCGATCCGAAGACCGGCGGCACGCGCGAGCTGGCCAAGCTGCCCGCTGAACACGTGTGGAGCCTGGTCCACGACAGCGCAACGGGCACGACCTACGTCGGCACCGGATCGCCGGGGAAGATCTTCGCCGTCGACGCGAAGGGAAAATCGCGGGCCATCTGGGATTCCGGCGACAAGCACGTGGTTTCGTTGCTGCGCGCGGCGGACGGGCGTCTTTTGGCCGGGACGTCGGAGGAGGCGATCCTGTTTCGGGTTTCGCTGGACGGACACGCCGAGGCGCTGCACGACTTCGAAGCGGAAGAAGTCCGCGCCATCGCCCGCGACGGCGAGACGATCTATGTCGCCGTCAACGACTTCGAGAAGCCGGCATCGCCGACGCTGCCCGGTCCGGTGGCGGCGAAAGGCACGCGCGTCGTCGTCTCGACCGCCGGGCCGCCGTCGTCGGCGGGCTCGCTGCCGCGCCCCGGACAACGAAAGGCCAAGGCCGGCCTTTATCGACTGGAGAGCGACGGGCGCATCGAACAAGTCTTCTCGACCGGCGACGGCTACTTCACCGCGCTGCTGCTGGACAGCGCGGGCGGCGTGTACGTCGCCACCGGAACCCAGGGCAAGGTCTATCACGTGGCGAAGGATCGGACGGCGTCGCTGGCGGTGGATCTGGCCGAGCGCCAGGCCCTGACCCTGGTGCCGGCGGGCAACGGTCTATTGATCGGCAGCGGCGACGTGGGCGGCGTGTACCGCGCGCGGCCGGCGGCGGGCGACGAAGCGATTTATCTGTCGAAGGTGCTGGACGCCGAGTTCCCAGCCCGCTGGGGCATGGCCCGCTGGCACGGCACCCGCGGCCTGACGGTCGAGACCCGATCGGGAAACACCGCCAAGCCCGACGTCACCTGGAACGCCTGGCGCGCCATCGATCACCCGCAACCCACCGCGGGTGGCGGCGCGGCCGGGGTGGTCGCCAGCCCGCCCGGGCGCTACGTTCAATATCGCGTCGGTCTGGGCGGGCCGACCGGGAGGCTGCGCGACATGAACATCTTTTACCTGCCGCAAAACCAGCGCGCCCGCATCACCGAGATCAGCGTCGCCGATCCCACCCCGCCGGCGGCGGGCGCGGCGCGGGTGCATTCATCGGTGATCAAGCTGCGCTGGAAGACGGAGAACCCCGATAATGATGACCTCATCTACCGCGGCGCTTTCCGTACCGAAGGCGAATCCACCTGGCGACCGCTCGGGGGCGCCGAGCCGCTGACCAAGGCCGAGTATGACTGGAACACCGACGGACTGCCCGACGGGTCGTACGTCGTGCGCGTCACCGCCAGCGACGAGCGTGCCAATCCCGGTGACCGCGCCCTGGACTTCGCGCTGGAATCGTCGCCGCTGCTGGTGGACAACCGCCCGCCCGAAGTGATCGACCTGCAGGCCCGTTACCCGCAGGTCAGCGGCCGCGCCCGCGACGCCGCCAGCAACATCTCGGCGATCGAATACGCCGTCGACGGCGGCGAATGGCGACCGGTCGCGCCCAGCGATGGCATCCTGGACGATCCCATCGAGCCGTTCAGCTTTCGCTTGCCGGCGCTGTCGCCCGGCCCACACGCGGTGACCGTGCGGGCCTGGGACGGTGGCGATAACGTCGGCGCCGCCAACCTGACGGTGACCGCCAGATGAGCGCGCCGACGACGCCTCCCGAAACGCCCGCCGAAAGCGCCGCCCGCGACGTCGCCGGCCTTCCGCCCGCGCCCATGGTGTTCCAGGTGGAGGTGGGCCTGCTGCAGAACTTCTGCGAGATCATCTACTGCCCCACCACACGGCAAGCCGCCGTCGTCGATCCGGCGTGGGAGGCCGATCGCCTGCTGCGCGAGGCGCAGACCCTGGGCGTGCAGATCAAGACCGTGCTGATCACGCACACGCACAACGACCACATCGAAGGCGTGGCCGAGATCGTCGCTGCCACCGGGGCGTCGGTGGTGGTCAGCCCGCGCGAGGCCGCCGCCATCCGCCGGGTGGCGCCCGACACCGGCGCCATGATCGACGCCGTCGACCGGGGGGCCATCGCCATCGGCGATTGCGGCCTGCGCGTCCTCGAGACCACCGGGCACACGGTGGGCGGCGTTTGTTATCTCGCGGATGGCTTCGTCGTCACCGGGGACGTGATGTTCGTGGGCGGCTGCGGCCGCACGGATTTCACCGGCGGCGACACGGCGGCGATGTGGCGCAGCCTGCAGAGGCTGGGGGCGCTGCCCGAAGAGACGAAGGTCTTCCCCGGCCACAACTATGGCCAGACGCCCACCTCGACCATCGCCCACGAGCTGCGCACGAATCCGTATCTTCTCTGTCAAACCTTCGAAGACTTCCGGGCCCTGCGCGAACGGCCGCGCCGCTAGGCGGCGATCCAGAGTTGTTTTTGAGTCGGGGGATTTGTGGGGTCCGTCGGCGCGCGCCTAACGGCAGACCAGCGGCAGCGTCGAGAACTCCGCCAGCAGCGATCCGTAGTCGTCGATGCGGCGGCCTTTCCAGGCGGTGTCGGTGAACTGATAGAAGATGCGATTGGACAGCGGTTTGATGCCGGCGCCGTTGTAGGCGTCGGCATCGGTGCTGGTGTTGCCGAAGCCAAAGCTGGGGGTCAATCCCTTGGCCGCCAGCAGCTTGAGATCAGCGGTCTTGAACGTACCCGCCGCGTCGCCGCTGGCCCCGGCGCTGGTCAAGGTGGTGTGCACAATTCCGGGCGGGAAACCTTTGCCGGCCAGCCAATCGTGCGTGTTCACGGACAACCATTCGGGCCGCGCCGTCAGATACAGCGGCCGATACCCTTTCTGCGCCAGCAAAGTCAGCGCCTGGGCCGCGTCCTGATTGGCGTCGGGCGGCGCGCCAGTGAAGAGGGAGATGGCCTGCGCGTTCTCCGATGTGGTCAGCGTTCCGTCGACATCGGCGACGAACAGCGGCGCGCCGGAGGGCACCACTTCAATGACCACCTCGGTGCTGGACAGATCGCCGCCCACCACCAATCGCAGGCGATGGCGACCGGGTGCCAGCATTTTGTCGCTGGGGATCGGAAAGAACAGCCGCCCGGCCGCATCGTCGACGCCCTCCTCGGTGGCGTGCGCCGCGCTGGCGCTGGTCAGCGCGGTGCCCAGTTTTTCCCAGGTGGCGCCGCAGTCGCGCAGCAGGTAGATGTCCACCTCTTCGTCAGCCAGCGCGGCGTCCAGCAGCGGCAGACCGTAACGAAAATCGGCCAGCACCCATTGCGGAGCCCCGGGATTGATGAACAGATCGCGGCCGCGGTGGTTGGCTGCGCCGGACGGCGCCTGGTGCCGCCACGGTCGCGTCGCGCCGGGTTCGGGCGGAGCAGCGTCGCAGCGAGGGACCGCCGGGCAACGGGCGGACGAGCTGCCGTCGCCGCTGGCGGTATCGACCGGCTTCGCAGCATCGGATACGCCCGCACCGCCAGTAGCAACCGACATGCCGCCCGGGCCCGTGTCCGCCGCCGCGTCGGGCGCCGCGGTCACGCCGCCGGAGCCAATCGCGCTGGAGCCACCGCCCGCCGAGAATGATCCGCCGCCCGCACCGCCGCTGCTGGACAAGACGCCACCTGCGCCGCCCGCCCCTTGAGATGACGCGCCCGGTCCGCTGCACGCCGACAGCGCGCCAGCGGCGCCAGCGACGAACAGTGAAAACCAAACTGTCCGGTTCATGACCGCTGCCAATTAGACACCGATCAATGTGACAGAACCAGCACATATTGAATTAAGTTCAGTAACGGACATTTCGCACGACGGCCCGTTGCTTCCGTTGCAAGCAGCCACGAACGCCAGCGCGCCGATCCAGCAGCGACGACGGTTCATCGAGTTCCTCCTTGAACGGTGCCGGCAGACGCGCGAAGCGACACGCGCGCCCGCGCCGCCACCAGAATGCGCGCGCCGAGGGACGCGACGATGGCATCGATGGCCGGATCGATCTCCAGGCTGAAACGCGGTTCGTCCGCCCGCGGAACGAACCTGGCGCGCAGGCCGGCGGCGTCGCGCTCGGTGGTCACCTCTGTAAAACAAATGTAGCGGCGAAGGCTGGGATCCAGCGCCTTGTACACCGCCTCCTTGCACGCGAAGCGGATCAGGACCTCGATCGCGCGCCTCGGCTCGTCCAGGGACGCCAGGGCAGCGCGCTCGCCGTCGTCAAGGACGTGCGACGAGATGTCCTGGCGTGACGGCCGGCGATCTTCCAGATCGACGCCCACGCGCCAGCCGTCGTCGCGTCCGGCCAGTGCGACGGCCAGCCCATCTTTGTGGCTGATGGAACCGACCACCCCCGCCGGCAATCGCGGCGCCCCGCGATCGTCGGGCAGGATCGCCGCGCCGGCGCTTTCGGGCGCCACCACCCCGGCGTCAATCAGCGCGCCCAGCGCCGCCCGCAAGGCCAGGCGGCCGCCCACCCACGAAACCGCGCGCGCCGGTGCCAGCGTGCCCGCGTGCGCGCGCTCGCCGGCCGCCAGTTGCGCCAGCGTCGCGTCGGCGATCGCCGCGGGCGGATTGCTCGTCCCGCGCAGCCGCGGCAGCCACACGCCGGCGCAAAAACCCCAGGCGTGGGCGACGAGAAATGCCGGTGCGAATGGCGCGCCGCCGGCCTCGGTCACCCACCACCGTCCAGCACCGCGGCCACCGCCGCCAGCAGCGACGGGCCGCCCACCGCCACCTCGACGTCGTCGGCCAAGGCGCGCAAGTACCAGCTCACCGACCAGTGGCAGGCGCTGCCGGCGGCGATGGTGGTCAGCGGACCCTGCTGTTCCAGTTCGACGTACGTGCGATCAGGGTGGGCGTAGATCTCGATCAACGCTTCACCGGCGGCCTGCTGCACGCGCGGCACGCGCGGGAACGTCTTGACGAACAACGTGCGCCCGTCGACATGGGCCAGCCAGCCGGCCCCGGCGTCGGCGAACAGCTTGGGATGGCCGGCGATGCGGGCAGCATCGAAGGCGAACCAGGTGGCGCCGCCGGCGTCGGTGACGGTCAGGTTCGACGGTGAGTAGAGCCCTTCGCCGGTGGGGAAAAAAGTCAGGCCGCCGGGATGAACGCGCGTCACCTCCCACGGCGCCAGCCGCACCTCGCCCGGGCCGGCGTTGCGAAGGCAGTAGTCAATTTCCAGCGCGCGGCGCTCGGGCCGGGCGACGAAGCGTTTCTCGACGTGAACGCCCAGCCGCTCACTCCGCGGCCCGATCATGATCAGCGCGGCGCCGCCCGCGGGCGCCACGACATAAGGCGCGCTGTCGATCTCCACGACCGGCGGCCAGGCCCAGTCGCTTTGGGGACTGGTCCAGAACGTCGACCCGAAATTTTCAGGATGGGCGTTCGCCTCGGCCAGGACGTTGCGTCCGTGCAGCCGAAACGCCGTCACCCGCCCGCCCAGCGCCGCGTCCACTTCGACCACCAGCGCGCCGAAGGACAGGACGTGCAGCGCCGATTCCACGCGGCCATGCTCAGTTGCGCAGCGCCTGCAACGGCGCCGGGATGCGCCCACCTAGCCGCACGAACCCGTCCGAGCGAAACTGGCTGACCGGCTGCACGATGGCCTCGCCCAGCAGGCCGCCGTAGACGACGGACTCGCCCGCTTTTTTCCCGGGCACGGGGATGATGCGCACGGCGGTGGCTTTGTTGTTGAACACGCCGATGGCGATCTCGTCGGCGATGATGGCGGCCAGCGTTTCGGCTGACGTGTCCCCGGGGACGGCCACCATGTCCAGGCCCACCGAGCACACCGCGCTCATCGCCTGCAAAGATTCCAGCGACAGCGCGCCCACCCGAACCGCGTCGACCATGCGCGCGTCTTCGCTGACCGGAATGAACGCGCCCGACAGCCCGCCCACGTGCGACGAGGCCATCACGCCGCCTTTCTTCACGGCGTCGGTCAGCAGGGCCAGCGCCGCCACGCTGCCGGGCGCGCCGACGCGTTCCAGGCCCATCGCTTCCAGAATCTCCGCCACCGAATCACCGACGGCGGGCGTGGGCGCCAGTGACAGATCGACGATGCCGAAGCGTGCCGGTGGACCCAGACGGCGCGCCACCTCGCGGCCGATCAGCTCGCCGGCCCGCGTGACCTTGAAGGCCATGCGCTTGATGGTCTCGGCGACGACGGACAGATCGACGGCGTCGCCCGAGGCGCGCAGGCGCCGGATCGCCGACAGCACCACGCCCGGGCCGGAGCAGCCGACGTTGATGACGCATTCACCTTCGCCGACCCCGTGCATGGCCCCGGCGACGAAGGGGTTGTCGTCGGGGATGTTGGCGAAGGTCACCAGCTTGGCGCAGCCGATGCCGCCCTGTTTCGCCGTGCGTTCGGCCAGCTCTTTGATCGTGCGGCCCATCAGCAGGATGGCGTCCGCGTTGATGCCGGCCCGGGTGGTGGCCACGTTCACCGACGAGCAAACGCGTTCGGTGCCGGCCAGCGCTTCAGGAATGGATTCGATCAACGCCTGATCGCCGGGGGTCATCGCCTTTTCGACCAGCGCGGAGAACCCGCCGATGTAATCGACGTCCAGCGCCTGCGCCGCCCGGTCCAGCGTCTCGGCGGCCTTGACCACGCGGGGGGCGCCGCACGCCTCGGTTACCAGTGACAGCGGGGTGACGCTGAGGCGCTTGTTGGTGATGGGCACGGCGAAGTCGGCCTCGACCGCGGCGGCGGTGGAGACCAGCTTTTCACCGAGGCGCATGACCTTGTCGTGGATGCGCTGGCAAGTACGATCCAGGCTCTCGGCGGCGCAGTCGCGCAGCGAGATCCCCATCGTCACCGCCCGGACGTCCAGCGATTCGTTCTCGATCATCCGCAAGATCTCGCGGACCTCGCCCGATTCCCACGACGCCGCCATGATCGTTACACGCGCTGCAAAGCGGCCACGACCTCTTCGTGCATCACCACGCACTCGGCGCCCAGCGAGCGTACGGCGCCCGTCAAGCGCGCCTTGAACTCGGCGAAGGAGACGGCCAGGTCGGCCATGTCGACCAGGATGATCATCGAGAAATATTCGCCCACCAGCGTCTGCGAGATGTCCACGATGTCGCCGTCGGCGTCGGCGATGGCCTGGGCGATCTTGGCCACGATGCCGCGCTGGTTTTTCCCGGTGGTGGTGACGACGGCGCGACGGCCGGCCCGGCGGCGTTCCTGGTCCACGCAGTTGCGGCACAAAGAACCGGCGGCGGCGGTGGCGGCAGACTGCGGGTCGCGCGCCTCCAGCGCCGCGGCCACCTCGGCGGCGACCACCGGCGCCAGCTCGTCGCGCGACTTGCCGGTGCGGGCGGCGACGGCGCGCGAGACGCGGGCGACGAGCTCGCGCAGGTCGGCTTCAGACTTTGCCATGCGCCACCGACACGCGATCGACCACCGCGACCACCGCGGCGTCGATCGGCACCTCGGGCTTTTGTCCCGGGCCGAGCGTCTGCGACAGCGCCACACGCGCGGCGTGCCCGAAGGCCACCACCACGTCGTCGCCGGCGCCGGCGTCCAGCGCGTCGGCGCACACCACCAGATCGTCGACCGGCTCCGACGGGCGCGCGCCGGCGGCGGCCTTGGTCTGGTCGTCGCCGGGCGCCAGATCACCCAGACGATACGGCCGCACCAAAAGCAACTTCAGCCCGGCCGCCTTCGGCCACTTCACCGTCGACCACACCGAGCCCACCACGCGTCCCAGGAACATCAGCCCGCTCCTTCCACGATGGTGGCGACGGCGGCGTCGCACAAAAGCTCGCGGTTCTCTGGCCCAGGGCGCAGCACGTTGCGCGCGCCCGAGCCGAACGCGACGGTCACGTCGTCGCCGTCGCCGGCCTCCAGTGTGTCGATGGCCACCACCACGCGGCCGGTCGGTTGCCCGTCGGCGTCGCGCGCCGCCACCAGCACCAGCTTGCGCCCGTCGAGACCGCTGGCCCGCCGGGTGGCCCACACGTGACCGAGCACCGTCCCACGTATCATCGCGGCACCTCCAGGCGGCGGCGGATCCCGGGCGCGGCGCCGGGGCGCGCGGCCACGTCGGCGTCGAGCTGCACGCGATCGACCACCGCCATCACCGCCGCGTCGACGGGAACGTTGTCATCGCCGCGCGACAGCCGCGCCGGCTGGCCCAGGCAAACCACCACCTCGTCGCCCACGCCGGCGTCCAGCTCGTCGGTGGCCACCAGGTGCGCGGTGTCGAAGGCGGCTTCGTACCAGGCGTGGGGACGCACCAGCAACAGCTTCGCCCCCCCGAGGCGGACGTCCTTGCGCGCCGCCCACACCTCGCCGACCACCCGGCCCAGGATCACGCCGGCACGCTGCCCTCGACGTGGAAATCGTCGACGATGGCGATGACGACGTCCTTGTCGGGAACCGCCACGCCCACGGTCAGATCGCGCACCCGCGAACCGTGGGCGACGATCACCCGCTCGCCCGGGCCGGCGCCCAGGCGATCAACGGCGACGATGAGATGCCGCCCCGGCCCCGCCGCGGTCAGCGGTCGCACCAGCAACAACGTCTGGCCGGGCAGCCCCCCGGCCGTTTGGGCCGCCCACAACCGCCCGACGACGTCGCCGATCAGCATGCGACGGCAATCTTACGCGTTCTTCTCCGCGGCTGTCTTCTTCGTCTTGGCCTTGCCGGGCGCCTTGGCCTTCGCCGGTGAAGCCGCCTTGGCCTCGGCCGGTGCCGCGCTCTGGCGCTTGTTGCGCTTCTCCGCCGCCGCCAGCACGTCCAGCAAGCGACCGCTCGAGAACGTGCCCAGCTTCTCGACGTAGTCCTTGTCCTTCGACCGTCCCAGGCCGGCGGCCGTGGCCGTGACCAGCTTGTCGTGACCGCCGTGCTGCTTGACCGCCGAAGCGACCTTGTGCAGGCGAATCAGCTTCTTGTTGGCCGCGCCCAGCAGGCGCTTGCGCAGATCATCCTTGGATTCTTCGGCGCCGACGCCCAGCAGGCCGACGATCTTGTCGACCAGTTTGTCTTTGCCGCCGAACTCTTCTTTGACCCGCGCGAGCGGGGTTTGTTGAGACATGGAACGGTTTCCTCCGAGGGCGGGTTCTTACCGCAAAAAGCCCGCCGGGGAAACCCCCCTCGTGGTTTCGGCTTTCGGCGCGGCCATTCAGGGGACCATGAAGCGAGCGATGAGCTGGAGCAAACGGATGGTCTCGTCCGGGGTGGCGACCTCGTGCAGGTGGAGGACGGACCCTTCGCGGATGACCTCCAGACGGCCCAGCAGCGACACAAAACCGGTCAGCACCAGGTACGGATTGACGCCCAGCTGCCGGCGCACGCTGGGCCAGGCCTGCTCCCAGCGCTGGGCGTCGTCGTCGGTGGGCAGCTCGGCCTTGATATCGGCGAAGGGCGCGGGATCGGCGCCCAGAACCACGGTGATCACCTTCGGCACCGGCAGGCCGAAGATGGTGGCGCCGCCTGAATGCTCCGCCACGCCTCGGGCCGCCGCGCCGCCGCTGGGGATGCTGCCCAGACCGCGGCGCAAGCTGCGCGCGCTGAAGATGTCCACCGCGTTCAGCATGGCGATGGCGTTCGCCGGCAGGATGCTGT
The DNA here is from genome assembly GCA_036268875.1 of Polyangia bacterium. Lineage (GTDB taxonomy): Bacteria > Myxococcota_A > Polyangia > Fen-1088 > Fen-1088 > DATKEU01. Next base: position 12,075 of record DATATI010000090.1, read on the forward strand.
CCTCGGCGTCGATGCGCCGAAGCAGCGCCCGCCAGGCGTCGCCGTCGGGCGGACCCAGGGTCGACGACGGAATTTTGCCGGCGTCAGCAGCGCCGCCATCGGGCGGCGCCGAACGTGCCCGCGGGGGACGCAGCAGCATGTCTCGATACACCGGCGGCGTCACCACGGCCAGGCCCGGCGCCGGCAACACGATGATCCGATCGTCGCGCGACGCCACCGATCCCGGCGTGCGCGCGTGGCGCTCGGCGAACGGCCGGCGGGCCTCGGTCCGCCAGGTCAGCAAGCGATCGGTGGCTTTTGCCCCGCGCTCCAGCGCCGCCTTCAGCTGCGCGTCACCCAGGTGATGGCGCAGCGCCAGAAACGTCACCGTGAAGTCCATCGGGTTGGGCGTGGCGATCAGCAGCGCATCGAAGTCCTTGTAAAAATCCAGCCCCGTCCCGTCGAGCAGATCGCGGCGATCGGGCAGGTGCATCAGGATCTCGTCGACGCTGGGCCCGAACGGCGTGGCCCGCAGGCGATCCAGGCGCACCAGCGCCGTCACCCGCGATCCTTCCGGGCCGTACTGGCGCAGATCGCTCGGGTGCACGGCGGTCTCCGGCGATTCAATCGCGGTCTCGTCGTCACCGTGCGGGCGACGCTTTTTGCCTTCGTTGTGTGTGGCGAGCTCGCCGGCACCATCGGCGGGCTTCGGCGTCCGCGACGGCGGCTGGGGTTTGTCGGCTTTGCCGGGCGCGCCTCCCGGCGGCGCGCCCAGCGGCAGATCCTTCACCTCGTCCAGGCTCATGCCGGTGATCTCCACGTCGACCGTGCGTCCAAACGGAATCCCCAGCAGCAAGGCGATCCCCAGCGCCCCGCCCACCACCAACACGTGGATGATCAGCGACAGGCCAATCACCAGACTCCAGCGGCGGAGCATCAACGAAGCAGCCTAGCCGAAATTACGCCGTCCTGACGGCACCGTCAGTCCGAGCGGCACCTGGCCCCAATACCATTCGCCTTACCCGGCTTGCTGCGCGCCGTGGTGGGCCAGCAGCGGATCCATCGCGCCCACGTTCGCCTCCAGCGGCAGCGTCACCGTGAACGTCGCCCCGCGATCGGGCGCGCTTTTCACCTGGATCGTTCCCTGGTGCGCTTCGACGATCTGCCGGGCGATGTAAAGGCCCAGGCCGAGGCCTCCATAGTGCGATGCCGAGACGGCGCGTTCGAAGCGATCGAAGATGCGCGCGGCGTCCCGCGGGTCAAGGCCGATGCCCTGGTCTTGCACCTCGATCTGCGCCGCTCCCGGCAGATTGGACAGACGAACGTCGATCGGTTTGCCCGGGCCGTATTTCAGCGCGTTGGTGAGAAGGTTGATCATCACCTGCTCGAGGCGCAGTGCGTCCCATCGTCCCCACAGGGTGGGCGGCGCCTGCAAGGTCACCGTGCAGCCCACCTTCTTCAGCTCCTCGCCCTGGCGCTGCACCACATCGCGCAGCAGGCGCGCCAGATCCAGGCTCTCCGGCTGCAGGGTCAGGTGGCCGGCGGTGATACGCGAAACATCCAGCAGCTCGTCGATCAGCTTGGTCAGGCGGTCCGCCTGACGGGAGATCTTCTCCACGCCGCCGGTGACAGTCTCGATGGTCGTCTCCGCGCTGGGCCGGGACCGCCCCATCGACCGCTGGATCTTCTCCAGGTGCAAACGCAGCGCGGTCAACGGCGTCTTCAATTCGTGCGAGGCGATGGCCAGGAACTCGTCGCGCACCTGGACCGCGTCCTCGACGCGTGAGAACCCTTCGGCGTTTTGCCAGGCGGCGCCGGCCAGCGTGGTGATGTACTGGGCCAGTCGCTCCTCGTCGCGGCCGAACAGATCGCCGACCCGGCTGTGCGTGACGTAGAGACAAGCCACCGGCCAGCCGCGCACGAAGATCGGCGCGCACAGCACCGACCGCGCCCCGGTGATGCCGATGCTTTGATCGGTGGCCTCGGACCGCCCATTGTCGGAATCGGAGATCACCAGCGGCTTGGCCTCGTCGATGGCGCGGCTGATGATCGATCGGCTGATCGTGCCGGCGGCGTCCGGGACGTGGGCCACCGCCAATCCGTCGTCGGTGCGATCGATCTCGATGATCAAGCACTGGTCGCCGCGCAAGAGCGTCAAGCCCGCCTCCCGCGCCGCCGCGATCACCGCTTCCTTGGACAAGGCGGCGGCGATGTTGCGACCCTGATCGACGATCTGATCGAAGCGCTGGGCCAGCGACAAGGTGACGTCGCCGGCGCCGGCGCTGGGCGCCGTGCTGTCGCCGCCTTCCATGCTCTCCAGTTGCTGGCGGGCGGCGGTCACCTCTGCTTCGGCGTCCGGCTGGGCGCCCGGCCCGAGGGCGGCGGCGATCAGCGCGGCGGCCAGGCGGGTCTGGCCGAGCTCATACGTCGCGCCCTGGGCTTCGGCGACCGCTCGGCTTTCGTCCAGCAGCTGCCGCGCCTGCCCGGCTCGACCGGCGGCCGCCGCCAGCAGCGCCTTTTCTCGCAAGGCGTGCGGCAAATTATTCTGATAGCTGCGGGCCAGCCGCAGGGCCCGTCGGGCGGCGCGCGACGCTCTCTTCAGCAGCCGGCGGCGGCGCTCGGGCGCCCAGATGGGCACCGCTTCGGCCTGCACGCGCAGCGCGGTGGCAAGCCAAGGCAGCACCGGCGAGACGTACTCCTGGCGAAACCCTTTGCTGACGATGAGATCATCGGCGCGTTCCAGGGCGGCCACCGCCTCGGCCGGCTGGCCGGCGCGCAGCCGGCGCAGGGCTTCGGCCTGGAGCAGCTCGGCCTCCGTGTGGACGTCGCCGCCGGCGCGGGCCAGCTCGCGTGCTACCGCCTCTTCCGGCACCTCGCCCCGGGTGGCTTTTGACCAGGCGCCCAGGCTGATGCCGGTGGCCTGGGCGTCGCCGATGGACACGCCCTCGCGGTAAATGCGCTGGGCGGTGGTCAAGGCGCCGCGAAGATCGCCCATCCGGTAAAGACTGAACGCCACGTGCCAGGCGGCGGTGTTGTATTCCCAGCGATCGCCGGTGCGCTCGAGATAGCGCATCGCCTCGCTGCAGCTTTCCACGCACTCGGCATAGCGAGAGGCGCCGTACAGGACCACGCCGAAGAAGTGCAGCGATTGTCCCTGCCCCCACACATCGCCGAGGGCGCGGCGGATGACCAGCGACTTGCGCGCGTAGGCGATGCCGCGGTCGAAGGCGGGGATCATCGTCATCACCGGCGCGTGCTCGGAATAGGCCTGGGCCAGCTCGGCGGTGGGCGGGTAACGCTCGGCCTGGTTCAGGCCGCGCAGGTGGGCCCAGGCGCAGGCCACCCGCCCGCGCCCGAACCAGTACGCGTGGGCGAGGCGGCTGTAAAGACGGATGGCCAGCAGCTCGGCGTCGGCGCCTTCCAGCCGTCGTCGGGCCAGAAACAATTTGGGTAGCAGCGTGTGCAGCACCTGGACGCCGGCCTCCTGCAAGCAGCGCAGCAGGAACGTCAGCGGGCGCGCCGGCACCGGGCGCCCCAGCAAACGCAGCGCCTTCTCGATCGAGTGACAAGCCGTCTCGACGTCGCCCCGTTTGAAGGCCAGCTCGCCCAGCTTGCCTTCCAGCCGCGCGCGATCGATGGCGCTGCTGGCCAGCTGGCGGGCCACGCCGAGTTCGTCCAGCGCCTGATCGTACTGGCCCCGCAGAAGCAAGACGTCGCCCAGGCCCTCGGCGACGCGCAGGCGGGTGATGGCGTCGGCGGTGGCGATCCCGCGGGCTGCGATGCGGTACTGCTGCTCGGCGAAGGCCAGGGCGTGCCGCGCCCGCGCGTTGTCGCCGGCGTGCAGCGCATACGGCAAGGCGCGCTCCGACTCGCCGGCGGCGTCATAGTGATAGGCGATCTCGAAGCAACGCTGCGGATCGCGCGCCTCGATGGCCGCCGCCGCCTTCCGGTGCAGGCTGCGCCGCACCGGCTCGCCCACCCGGCCGAGCAGCGCCTCGCGCAGCTTGTCGTGCACGAACACGCAGCGGGTGCCGTCGCCGCGAATCCACACGATGTGCCGCCGCCGCACCTGCTCCAGCGCCGCGGTGGCCGCCCCCACCGACTGCCCGGCCAGCGAGGCGGCAAAGTCGAGATCGAACTCCTTGCCCAGCACGGCGCCCACGCTCAGCAGATCCAGCGCCGCCGCCGGCAAACGTTCCAGGCGCCGTCCCAGGAACACGGCCGCCTGGCGCGACGACCGCACATCGTCGAGGGCCAGCGGCTCGACCCGCCAGCGATGCAGGGCCGGCACCAGGGCGCCGCACTCGACCATCCCGCGCAGCACCGCCGAGACCATGAACGGGCTGCCGCCTGACAAGGTCTCTGCCACCTTCAACGCGTCGTCGGGAAGCTGGCCGGCCATCGATTCGGCCAGACGGCGGATGTCGTCAGCGGACAGCGGGGCCAGCATCAGCGAGGTGGCGGTCTCGAGCTGGCGCAGCGGGTGCCCGGGCGGCACCTCCTCGGAACGGAACGAGGCCACGATGGTGACGTGGTCTTGCCCGCGCCCTGGTCGTCGCCGCTCTTGCCAGTGGCGCAGCAGCTTGATGGTCAGCTCGTCCGCCCATTGCGCGTCGTCGAAGATGATCAGCGTCGGGCGCCCCGGGCCGCCCAGGGCGTCCAGCAGCGACGACAGCGCGTTCACCGTGCGCGCTTCGCCGAACGCCTCGGGCCCCAGCTCGTCGTCGGCCTCGCTGGCGGTCTGCAGGATCGATCCCAGCTCGGGCAGCGCCGCGCAGGCCGCCGGGCGATCGTCGGCCAGGCCCTCGCGGATGGCCTGCGAGTAATCGGGATCGGCGCGCGTCGCCGTCATCAGCTGCTCGGCGAAACCGACCAGCATCTGGAACGGGCGCGCTGCCTGATCGACCACGCCCTGCCCGCGCAGCACCACCACGTCGCGCCCGGCCCGCAGCGCCAGCTCTTCCAGGAGGCGAGTCTTGCCGCCGCCTGATTCGGCTTCGACCAGCACCAGGCGGCCCTGGCCCTGGCGCCCGAGATCGATCTCCGCACCGAGGGCGCGCAGCTCGGCGCCGCGCCCGGTGAACGCCGGCTCGGTGATGGTCAGGCGCTGATCGCGCGAGCCGATCACCACGGTCGGCTCGGCGTCGCCGCGTTCCAGCGCCTGCTCGACGGCGATCAGATCCGCCAGGACCCCTTCGGTCGAGTGGTACCGGTCGCGCGGATCCTTCTTCAAGAGCCGTTGCAGAATCCCGTCCAGCGCCCGCGGCACCGCCAGGCCGAGAGCGCGCAGCTCGGGCGGCGGCTCGCTGAGGTGCTGGCGCACCAGCTCGGAGATGGTGGCGCCCATGAACACCGGACGCCCGGCCAGACACTCGAACAGCACGGCGCCGGCCGAGTACAGATCCGATCGTTCGTCGACGCTGGCCTCCAGCAAGCCAGCCCGTTCGGGCGACAGGTGACGGATGGCCGCCACCGGTTGATCGCGCACCGAATGACCGATGCGATCGCTGCGGGCGATCCAAAAATCGGTCAGCGTGGCGCGTTTCAACGTGCTGCCTTCGTTGATCACGATGTTCGACGGCTTGATGTCTCGGTGCAGGACGCCGCGCCGGTGAATCTCGCCCAAGCCGGTCATGATGAACCCGGCCAACCGCAGCACCTCGGGCACGCTGAGGGGACCTGCGCGCAGGCGTTCTTCCAAGGTCACGCCGTGCACGAACGGCATCACCATGTACAGAAGAGCGCCGTCGACGCCGACGCGAATGGGCGAGCTGACGTGAGGGCTTTGCACCTCGGCCAAGACGCGCGCCTGGTTGCGCAGGCGATGCTGGGCGCTGGCCGGAAAGGTCGCGGCGACCACAAACTTGATCACGACAGGGCCTTGCCCTAACCCGTCCGTCCCCAGCCAGGTTTCGATCCCCTGTCCCGCCTTCAGCAGCGAGACCGCCTGGAACCGCCGCTCGAAAACACGAGGCCCAGACGAATTAGACGGTAAGTCCATTCGCCATCGTCATTGTATGTCCGCCGCGACGACCGGGGCAAACGCCGGTCGACCGACGGACGACGTAAATAGCGCGGCCACGTTCGACGGGTCAGTGAAACACCTGGTTGCCCTATCCGTCGGCCGGCGGCACTGGTGCCTGCGGGTTCAAGATTCTTGGCCTCTCGGCCGACTGTCTAGAAAGCGCCCCCGGGCGGGAGCGGGATGCCAGCGGCCTGTGCTGGCGGGTCCGCGCCGCCGCCCGGCCCGCTGACGCCGCCAAGAAAAGCACGTCGGTGACCGCTATCGATCGCGCCGCTCACGACGCGTTGCACGGGGGCCCCCTTGCGCGGCGGGCGTCCGGGGGGTATGTCTCCCGCCGCTCATGAGTACCGCCGTGCCTTTTTCCGACGAACCAGAGACCGCCACCAGCAAGGCGGTCCGCAGCGATGTGCGAAACATTGCCATCATCGCGCACGTCGATCACGGAAAGACCACGCTGGTCGACGGGTTTCTGCGCCAGGCCGGCACGTTCCGCCCCGGCGAGGTGATCGCTGACTGCGCGATGGACTCGAACGATCTGGAACGCGAGCGCGGCATCACCATCCTCTCGAAGTTCACCGCCATCACCTGGAAGGGCACGCGCATCAACATCGTGGACACGCCTGGCCACGCCGATTTCGGCGGCGAGGTCGAACGCGTCCTGAAGATGGTCGACTCGGTGTGCTTGCTGGTCGACGCCTACGAAGGGCCGATGCCGCAGACCCGCTTCGTCACGCGCAAGGCGCTGGCGCTGGGCCTGCGTCCGATCCTGGTCGTCAACAAGGTCGATCGTCCCGGCTGCGATCCCGACGGCACGGTCGACGCCACCTTCGATCTGTTCTGCGCGCTGGGCGCCACCGATGCGCAGCTGGATTTTCCCATCGTCTATGCGTCGGGCCGCGAAGGCTGGGCGGTGAAGGATCTCAAGGACGAGCACAAGGATCTGGGCCCGCTGCTGGACTTGGTGATCGAGAAGGTGCCGCCGCCCAAGGCCGACGTCGACGCGCCGCTGGCCATGCACGTGACCACGCTGGACTACGACGATTACCTCGGCTACGTGGCCATCGGCCGGGTGTCGTCGGGCCGCCTGCGCCAGGGCGAGCGCGCGCTGTGCGTGCACCGCGACGGCAGCCGCGAGGAGTTCCGCGTCGCCAAACTGCTGGGGTTTCAGTCGCTCAAACGGTTCGAGCTCGGTGAGGTGGCCGCCGGCGACATCTGCGCCGTCACCGGCATGCAGGACCTGACCGTCGGCGAGACCATCACCGAGATCGCCCGCCCGATCGTCCTGCCGCTGCTGGAGATCGAAGAGCCGACGGTGCACATGCAGTTCATGTCCAACAACGGCCCCTTCGCCGGGACCGAGGGCAAGTTCGTCACCTCGCGCAACATCCGCGATCGTTTGTTCAAAGAGGTGAAGTCGAACGTCGCCCTGCGCGTGCGCGAGACGGCGTCGCCCGACACCTTCGAGGTCCTGGGCCGCGGCGAGCTGCACCTGACGGTGCTGATCGAAACCATGCGCCGCGAGGGCTATGAGTTGATGGTGTCGCAGCCGGAGGTCATCTACAAAAACGGCGAGAACGGCGAGAAGACCGAACCGTACGAAGAGGTGGTCGTCGATCTCGACGAGGCGTATTCGGGCGCGGTGATCGAGGAGCTCGGCCGACGGGGCGGGCGCATGCAGGAGATGGGACCGTCGGGGACCGGGCGCATGCGGCTTGAGTACCTGGCCCCGGCGCGCGGCCTCATCGGCTATCGGTCACAGTTCCTCACCGACACGCGCGGCACCGGCATCCTGTACCACAACTTCAAGCACTACGGCCCCTACGCCGGCGCGTTCAAGGCACGCACCAACGGCGTGCTGGTCTCCCAGGACGCCGGCGAGACCAACGCCTACGGCCTTTTCTACCTGCAAGAGCGCGGGCAGTTGTTCTTGGACCCGGGCGTGAAAGTCTACGGCGGCCAGATCATCGGCCTGCACTCGCGCGACAACGATCTCATCGTCAACCCGTCGAAGGCCAAGAAGCTGACCAACATCCGCACCACCGCCGCCGACGAGAAGCTGACCCTGTCGCCGCCCCGGCTTTTCACCCTGGAATCGGCGCTGGAGTTCATCAACAACGACGAGCTGGTCGAGGTCACGCCGAAGGCCATCCGCCTGCGCAAACGCAGCCTGGACCACAACGAGCGCAAGCGCACCGAAAAGGTCCTGCGCACCGAAGACTAGCGAGCTGGCCGATCACTCCCGCGCGCCGACGCCGCGGATGACTGGCAGATTGACTGTGTTAGAGTGCCGCCGTGCAGGGGATGAAAAAACCGCGGCGGCGACGTGGATCTGCCGCCGCCTGAGCCCGCCGCTCCGTCGTCTGAACTGCTGTCCGTTCTCGCGCGCGAGTTCTCGTCGACCACCGAGGACTACGATGCGCTGATGGCCCTGGTCGCCCGGCGGGTGAGCGGACTTTTCGGTGATCTCTGTGTCATCCGCCTGGTCAGCGCCGACGGCCGCTTTCTGGAGCCAACCGCCGCGGTCTTTCACCCGGATCCGCAGATGATCGCGCTGGCCCAGGGCGCGACCGCCACCCATCCGCAACGGGTCGGCGAAGGAATCACCGGCCGGGTGGCGGCGACCGGCGAAGGCGTGCTCATCCCGGTGGTCGACACGGCCAGGATGCTGGCCGATCTCGATCCTGAGCGCCGAGCGGCGGTCGAGCTTCAACACATCAGGAGCCTGGTGGTGGTGCCGCTGCGTTCGCACGGTCGGGTGGTTGGCGTGGTCAGCCTGACCCGCAGCGATCCGCAGCGGCCGTTCAATAAAGGCGATCGCCAGCTGATCGAGGACGTGGCCGCGCACGCGGCCCTGGCCATCACCAACGCCCGCTCGTTCGCCGCCGAGCGCGCTGCCCACGCCGCGGCCGCCCGCGCGAACCAAGCGCTGGTCGAATCCGAAGAGGCGCAGCGCCTGTTGTTCGAAGCCAGCCCGCTGCCGCTTTTCGTATTCAACATCGAGACCCTGTCGCCGATCACGGCGAACGCGGAGGCCCTGCTCCTTTACGGCTACACCCGCGACGAGTTCGTCCGCCTGAAGGTTTCGGATCTACCCGTCGCCGGACAGGACACGGCAAAGGCCCGACTGCAGGCGTGGGGTGACGCGCCGACCGCCGGTGTCTCGCGCTATCGCCGCAAGGACGGCTCGCAATTTGTCGCCGAGTACCACACCCGCGCGCTGCGGTACGCCGGCCAGCCAGCACGCATCGCGGTCATCAAGGACGTCAGCGATCGCTACGAGGCGGAACAGTCACGGGCGCTGCTGGCGGCGATCGTCCAAACCGCGAACGACGCCATCATCAGCAAGCGTCCCGACGGCACCATCACAAGCTGGAACGACGCCGCCGTGCGCTTGTTCGGGTTCGCGCCCGACGAAGCGATCGGCAAGCCGATCACCATCATCGTCCCGCCCGAGCGGCTGGCCGAGGAGAAGAACCTCATCGATCGGGTGATGGCCGGAGAACGGGTCGATCACTTCGAGACAGTCCGGCGACGCAAGGACGGAGGGGAGGTCTCGGTCTCCATCTCGGTGGCGCCCATCCTGGACGCGTCGGGGGCGGTCATCGGAGCGTCGAAGACCGCTCGCGATCTCACCGCGCAGCGAAAGGCGGCGGAGGCCCTTCGCCACACCGAGGAGCAGCTTCGCCACGCCCAGAAAATGGAAGCGGTGGGGCGGTTGGCCGGCGGCGTGGCGCACGACTTCAACAACATCCTCTCGGTGATCCTCAGCTACAGCGAGCTGCTGCTCGGCGACCTCGAACCGAACAACCCGACCGCCGCCGACATCGGCGAGATCGGCAAAGCCGCCCGGCGCGCCGCCGACCTCACCCGGCAACTGTTGGCCTTCAGCCGGCAGCAGATCATCGAGCCCAAGGTGATCGATCTGAACGAGCTGGTCGCCGGGATGGACCAGATGCTGAAGCGCCTCCTTGGCGAGGACATCGATCTGGCGTTCTCGCCGTCGTCCACGGCCGGACGCATCCGCGCCGACGCCGGCAACATCCAGCAGGTGCTCATGAACCTGGCCGTCAATGCCCGCGACGCCATGCCCACCGGAGGGCAGCTGACGATCGAGACCCGCAACGTCGATCTCGACGCCGACTATGCCCGCGCGCACCTGGGTTCGTTGCCGGGACCGCACGTGATGCTGGCTGTCTCCGACACCGGCATCGGCATGGATCAAGCGACGCAAGCGCGGATCTTCGAGCCGTTCTTCACCACCAAGGAGGCGGGCAAGGGCACCGGCCTCGGTCTGTCGACGGTCTTCGGAATCGTCCAGCAGTGCGGCGGCAGCGTGTGGGTGTACAGCGAGCCAACCCGGGGAACCACGTTCAAGGTGTACCTCCCACGGGTCGATGCCGAGGTTGACGTTGCGCTGCCCTCTCATCCTGCCGGCAGCCTGCGTGGCTGGGAAACCATCCTGCTGGTGGAAGATCAAGAACAGGTCAGGACGGTCGCGGACGGTATCCTCAAGCGAAATGGCTACCGGGTGATCGCCGCGCAGAACCCCAGCGAGGCGCTTCGCTTCTGCGAGCGATATCCGGGCCCCATTGCGTTGCTGCTGACGGATGTGGTGATGCCGCAGATGAGCGGGCCCGAGCTGGCAGTGCGCATCAGCACCACGCGGCCCGAGATAAAGGTGCTGTGCATGTCCGGCTACACCGACGACAGCATCATCCGTCACGGCGTGCTCGATGGCGGCATGGCCTTCCTGCAAAAACCCTTCACCCCCGATTCATTGAGCCGGAAGGTGCGCGAGGTCCTGGACGCCGCCCCGAAGGACGGCGGCCCAAAGAACGTTCGATAGGCGTCTTGTTGCCGTCCGTCGACGGCGCCGTAACTGGATTGTCGCAAATGACCGAAGGTGTTGCGGTAGCATGGCATGATGCGGATTGCTGCCCTGGACGTGGGATCAAACTCGTTTCACCTGATCGTCGCCGAGGTGGAAGCGGGCGGTCGCATCCAGATCCGCGATCGGGCCAAGGAGATGGTTCGTCTGGGTGACGCCACGCTGCGCACCGGGTTGATCCCGCCGGACGTGTTTCAGCGTGGGCTGGGGGCGCTGAAGGCTTTGCGCCGCATCGCCGACCGCCACCAACCGGATGCCTTGGTCGCCGTGGCCACCAGCGCCGTGCGCGAAGCCCAGAACGGCGGCGAGTTCGTGCGCGCCGTGCGTGACGAGATCGGCATCGACATCCGGGTCATCCGCGGCGACGAGGAGGCGCGCCTGATCTATCTTGGCGCGCGCAGCAGCCTGGACCTCGGCAAGCGTCGGGTGGCGCTGTTCGATCTGGGCGGCGGCTCGGTCGAAGTGATCTTGGCCGACGCGCAGGAGTGCTATTTCACCGCGTCTTTGAAGTTGGGCGTCATCCGGGTCAGCGAAGAGATGCCGATGGCCGACCCGCCCACCCCACGCCAGCGCATGATGCTGGCCGATCGCATCCGCGCCGCGCTGGAGGCGCCCATCGCTCGATTACGCGCCATGGGTTTCGACTTTGTCGCCTTCACCTCGGGGACAGCGTCGGCGCTGGCGGGATTGCTGGGCACGCGCAACGGCGAAAAAAACAGCGAGCGCGCGGTGACCACCCTGTCGCGCCAGGCCTTGACCGACCTCGAGCAAAAACTGTCGGCGATGACCGTCGCCCAGCGCGCGTCGTTGCCGGGGCTGGACGCGCGGCGCGCCGACACCATCCTGGCCGGGGCGATGATCTTGCGGACGGTGCAGGATCTCTGCGACGCCGAACAGGCCGTCCTGTGCGACACCGCCCTGCGCGAGGGCATCGTCGCCGAGTACGTGGTGTCGAACCGTCCCGGCATTCTGCTGGCGGAGGAATTCCCCGACCTGCGCCGGCGCAGCGTGATGGAGCTATGCCGCCGCTGTCATTTTCACGCTCCCCACGCCCAGCAGGTGGCGCGCCTGGCGCAGTCGATCTTTCGCCAGACCCACCCGCTGCACGGCCTTTCCAGCACCGACGGCGAGCTTCTGGAATACGCGGCGCTGTTACACGACATCGGCTTTTACATCTCGGCCAGCCGGCACCACCGCCACACGCAGTACCTGATCGAAAGCAACGAGATGGCCGGTTTCTCCGAGGAGGAACAGGAAATCCTGGCCTTGACCGCCCGTTATCACCGCAAGGCGGTGCCCGGCCGATCGACCAAACGGGCGCGCCAGGTGGCGCGGCAAGAGGCCAAGCATGCGTCCAGCCGCCTGCGCGGCAGCTTTGCGACGCTGCCCAAGTCCACGCAAAGGCGGGTCCGCTGGCTGACCGCTATTTTGCGCATCGCCGACGCGCTGGATCGCACGCACGCCACGCTGGTGCGCGGCGTGCGCTGCACGATCAAGCGCAAGACCATGGAGATGCGCCTCGAGGTCGACGCCGATCCCGAGCTGGAGCTGTGGGCCGCCCGGCGCAAAGGCGATCTTCTGGAGCTGCTCTCCGATCGCAGCCTGCGCTTCGCCGTCGACGCCACCCGCGACAACGAAGCGCCGGCGCGCGTGCGCCCGACGACCGCGGTCGCCGCCGAAGAAGTCACCGCCCGCCCCGACCGCAAGCGGAAACGACTGCGCTTGGTCTAGTG
>DATATI010000092.1 GCA_036268875.1 Polyangia bacterium
AATCGACGCCGGGGCCAGAGGGCGACACGAACTGCATCCCGCGCGACGCCTTGATGTCGACGCCAGCAGTGGCGCCAGCGAAGTCGAGCGGGTTACGAAAGCGTGTCGCCATGGATCAGTCGCCCGGCCGGAAGTTGAAAATCTTGAATCCCGCGTAGGCGATCGAGACGTTGAGGTCCTGCGCCGACAGGTTCTGCAAGGTGATCTGCAGCGTCGAATTGGGCGCGATGATCTTGGGCACCGGCCACACGAAGGGATGCTCCGCGGTGCCGAAGTTGTTGTCCACCTGCACGGCAATGTTGCTGAGCTGGCGCCCGCTCCCCGTGTCGAGGAACGACGCTTTGATCGGACGCCCGGCGAGGAACGTGGTGTTGTCCGCCAGCGTGACGACCATCTGCGAACTGCAGATGACGAAGGCCGAGCTGCCGTCGATGGTGATGGACGCCGTGTCCGACAGCGACGCAGGCAGCGGCAGCACATCGGCGCCGTAGATAAAGTGGTCGATGGCGAGCGACTTCGCATTGTTCGGGTACCACCAGGGGTAGACCCCGGCTTGGATCGCCTGAATGAGCAGCATCATGTCGCCGCTGCACGCAGGGTTTAGCGCATTGTAATCGGGCATCGGTCACACCCTACAGTGCAGGACGCCACTCGACGGGCAGCGGCGCGGAAGTGCGCCGCCGCCCCGAGTGGACCGCGCGCTTACAGCGTCGCGCGGTTGAGGACGCCGAACAGCGAGAGCCGGGTCTGGGGCACGACGTCCTGAATCGTCGCGGTGGCCGCCCAGATGACGCTCACGAAGAAGTTGACCTGTTGCTTGATCGTCTGCTGGCCCAGGTAGTTCCAGCCCGGCGACGGATCGTTCTTGGCGAACTGAATCGTTGCCACTTCCGCGCCCGACGTCCAGCCGGTCGGGCCGCCGGTGCCGTGCAGCGTGGTGAGGCTGTACGGGCCGTAATTCTTGTCGCTGATGTTGAGCAGCCAGCGCGGACGCTGCGCGCTGCCGAACAGCATCAGCGCCATGTCCGTGAGGATGCCCGCGACGCCCGCGCTGGTCGATACCGGGACGGTCGGCAGGATGTCGAAGCACACGTCGTAAATCTGGAAGAGCTGCGGCGCCGGGAGCTGTCCCCCCTGCGGCAGGTTCGTGATCGACTTGTCGACGTTCGGCGTCGCAAAGTACGTGTTGGACAGCGTGCTCGCCGTGGTGAACGGCTGCGTGTCGTAGAACTGGTGGAAGATCACTTCCGCGCTGCCGCCGGTCTGCGGCGTCGCGTTGGCGGCGACCACTTCGCTGGGCATCGCCTGAAAGTTTGCACCGAACATGTATCGTCTCTCCTGAGTGGTGGGGCGCCGTGATCCTCGTCGCGGCGCCCGCGTGAATGGTCACTGTCCTGCGTGTGTTCGGTGCGACGTCAGCCCGGCTGCATCGAGCTGGTGGGGTACGCCTGCACGCGCGACGGGTACGCGCCGAGCGGCGTGGCCGCGCGGCGGGGGTACGCGCCCATGCCGATCGCGCCGCGCCCCTGATAGTTGCCGGGGGCGTACGCGCCCATCGTGCTGCGCGGGCCGGGGAACGTGGGGAGACGCATCGTGCCGCCGCCCAGGAACGTGAACGGCGTGCCCGCGGGCGCCATGGTGTAAATCATGTTGCGCGCGGGGACGATCAGGATGCCGATGGCAATCAGTGCCGCGACGCCCTCGGGCAGTCCGAGCTTCTTGCCGAAGTGCGCGACGCCGATGGCGAGCGCGCCGCTCACGGCGAGATTCTTCGCCGCCGCGGTCGTCGGGGTGTCGGTGGGCGACACCGGGAAAATCTTGGGCGTGATGTTCACGCTCAGGAAGTTGCCGACGGCGACCCCGGCGAGTGCGGCCCCCAGGCCGATGCCGAGCGTCTTGGCGGTGCCGAGCAGGCCGCGGCCCATCGGCGGGTTGCGGCGGAATCCGCGACGCCGCGCGGTCGCCCGGCGGCGGCGCTTGTGCGTGCGCTTCCGGGGATTGGAGAGCAGGAGTGTCCGACGCGACCGGCTGCGTGACCGCGCCCGCCGGGTCGTCTTGCGGCGGTGTGCCGCCTTGCGCTTCCGATGCGCCATGGTGGGAGTCTCCGAAGTGATGCGCGCCCGACGAGTGCCGCGAGCAGCCTTGGCGCGGGCGCGCGCCATGGCCGCGAACTTTTTCCGCGCCGCGAGCTGGCGGGCGGTGGGCTTGCGAGGGTTGCGGCGAAATCCACTCTTGCGCCATGCCGCCGTCGACACAGCCTTGCCACTGGCGCGCTTGACGCTCTTCATGGGCGGGTTGATCAGAAAGCGCATGGCTAGAAATCCTTCCAGAGTGGTCGACCGTCGGCGCGGATGATCGCGAGATACTTGACCCCGCGCCGGTCCATTGTCACCAGGGAATCGCCCGCCGAAAACTTGTGGCGGTATCGCTGGCCGTCTTCTGCGTGTACGTACTCGATCGCCAGCACCTTCGTCGACAGCACTTCGTCCGTGCGGCTCGGCGGATTCGGCCAAATGAGCAGCGGCGGATTTTCGTGAATCCCCTGCCGCAGCTGCGCCAGCATCGTGTCGGCTGTCCCTAACAATTCCTGACGTAATGCGCCGTTGTCGTTGCCGCGCACCGCGATCTTTAGCGCGATCGCCCGGACCAACTCCCACGCCTCGCGCTCCGAGTGATGCGCGCGACTCGCGCGGTGTCCCCCGAAGCTCATGCGATGCGCCGCACCAGTGCCGTGCTCGCCGCGCGTCCGGTGCGCGTGCGCTCGCCCAGCGCCGCCAGGCCGATCGCGCCGACCACGATGATCGCGGGCCACACCAGCGCCTTCGCGGTCTGCTGGCCCGCGTTGGTCACCACGGTGCCGAGCGCGTTGACGAGCGCGTTGGGCACCGCCGCCAGCGCGGACGGCAACACCTGGATCATCTGCTGCGCCCAGCTGCCGACGTCGAGGATGGCCTGGTCGAGTGGGCCGACGCTGCACTGTGCCGCGGTCGTCGCGTCGATCTGACTCCGCAGCGACGAAAAGATGCCCACTTCCGTCGCGATCGACTGCGCCAACTGCGTGAGCACGGTGCCGACGTCCACGCCGTTGATCTGCTCGTCGGCATCCGCGTTGGCGACGGTGTTGTTGAGCACATCGCCAAACTGTTGCCGCAGCGCCGCGATCGTGAGCGCGAGCTGGTGGAGTTGCTGCAGGCGCGGGTCCGCCGTCAGGCACGGATCACTGTTCGCCACGTCATCCATGGCGTCACCCAAGTACCGCTGGCGTCGCGCAGCGTACGTCACCGGCGGGACCCCGACGACGCGAGCGCCAACCCGAGCACCGCCACGACACCCGCCAGCACCAGATCGGTGGTCGAAAACCCCGGGGCCGCAGAGACGACCGCGGGCACGGTGTTGGTCGACAGCGTGCCGACTTCGACCGGCGGCGGCGTCTGCGTGACGACCACCGCGGGCGGCACGTACGGACTCGACGAGCCCCCGCCGTCCTGGTTGAACTGTGTATCCGGGGTACTCGGGATAATGTTCCCGTCCTGATCTTGCACTACCACGCCGCCGTTGGGCGGCGGGGCAAGCATGTGCGAGACGGGGGCCGGTGGGGCGGCGACGACCGGCACGACATCGCCGTAGTCGACCGGGCCGACGGGGCCGGGCGCCGACATCCCCGCGGCGACGTACGACGCCGCCAGCGCTTGCCGCGCCAGCGGGCCGACGAGCCCAAAGCCTTGCGACCACCCCAGCGGGACGCCGGTGCACGGGTTGGCGGGGTTGCTGCCGGTGATCGCCGTGAACCAATACCACGCACCCGTGCCCGGCACCAGCGGCACGCAGGAATCCATGCGCGTCGACACGTCTGCGGCTTGCGCCTCGACGTACGTGGGGCCGGGTTGCTGCCGCACCGTCAGCGCCGGGTAGTTGGGGCCGTTGCGCGGGTCGCTTTCGTACACCACGTACCAGGTGCCGTCGGGCAGATTCGTCGGACCCTCGACGATCGCCGCCGTCGGGATCACGTACCGCGTGGACGACGTGGCGACGCCACTGACTGCAGTGGGCAGGGCGTTGGTCCCGTCGTCCGGCGGCAACACCAATCCCGACTTGAGCGATTCGCTATCCCAGAGCGCGATTGCCTGATCGAGCGGCGACAGCGACGACGGCGGGGCGGCGACCGGCGGCACCGCGCTGGGCTCTGCGGCGGCGAACACCTGCCCCACCTGATCCACCCACGACAGCACCGCGCCCGCGTACCGGCGCCATTCCGCGTCGGTCACCGGGACCGACGGCGGGCGCGGGCCGGGCGCTTGCCACGTCCCCGTGACGCCGAGCGACGCGAGCACCGCCGCACTACTCGGGAGATAGCCGCCGGTGAGCTGTTGGAACGCGCGCCACAGGTCGTACATGGCGACCACGCCCGCGAGATCGTCCCCGCCGGGCGACAGATACAGCGTCCCAAACCCCTGCGACTGCATGATCCCGCCGGTCGACTGCACATACGCCAGCGCGTCGTCCCACGACGTAAACCCGAACACATCGGGCGTCCATTGCAGGCCGAGTGCCTCGATCATCGACGGGAAGTCGGGCGCGGTTGACGAGGGCGTGGCGCCCAGCGCGCCGCGCTGCGCGTAGGCCATTACGAGGACCCGCCGAAGAGGATGGCGCCGAGCAGCCCCGCGAACACGTAGCCCCACAGCGACGGGGACGAGGGGGCGGACGCCGCAGCGGGTGACGCGCACGGGTCAGGGGCGTCGCATCCCCCACTGCAGCTACCGCACCCCAAGTTGCGCTGATACATCAGCGCCGCCGCCCGTGACTGCCGCCGAGCGCAAACGCCAGCGCGACACCCACCGCCGCGACCCCGAGTACCGGGATACCGCCAATCGTCGCGTTGAGCAGCGAGCTGGTGGGCACCGGGACGCCGACGGTGTAGCCGCCGCCCACGTTGATCGGCAGCGTGCTGCCAGGCGCGCTGGTCCCGCCCGAGGTAATGGACATCCCCGACGTGGCGGACATCGTGGTGGTCGTGCCCGCGGGCGAGTCATTGCCAAACGTGTACGTCGCGGGGACGGGAATCCCTTGCGCGATCGCCGTCGCGGCGACGGTGAGCACCGCGGAGCGGGCGTAGTTGCGGGAGTCCTGGTGCGCATACCCGCAGCCCGGCGGCACCGGAAACGGCCCGGCAATGAGCGGACTCTGGGAGGCCGCGTTGACGGATTGGTCGCCGCCCGCGCACCGCATGTGCGTGAACGCATTGTAGCCCGGGGTCCCCGGGGTCGCGATCTGTGCGAGGTTTTGCGTGGCGATCGTGAGCCAGCCCTGTACCGCGTCGGCGACGCCCGCCTCTAACGCTTGACTGTGCCCGCCGAAGATCGACGAAAAGAGATTTTCCACGGCAGGAATCGCCGCGGCGACGATGACCGGCGCGATGCCCAGCGCACTGCGGCGCGCGTACGGCATTACCGCCGCCCCTTGGCGAGCGCGTACAGGCCGACCGCACCGATCGCCCAGAGCCACGGGTTGTTCAGCGCCGAGCCCACGGGCGACGAGGGCGAGTAGGAGTACGTCGGCAGCGTGGTGGGCGTACCGGGCTTGAAGAAGTTGGTGACGTCGGTCAGGATCGTCGGGAAGAGCTGCGAGAACGACGACCCGGAGGACGGGGCGACTGTCGTGTTTTGTGACAGCACCGGGACGCCGTTGGGAGCGAGAAAATCTATCCCGTCGTCGGGCGTGATGCCCGTCGTGTCAACGACCGTCGGGTCGAGGCTGGTGGAGTTGAGCAGGTCGGTGAGGGAGTCACCGAGCCGGGGCAGTCGCCGGGGATAGGGCATTACACGCGGGCTTCAACGGGCATATCAAACCTCGATGATCAGCGGCGGTCGGCCCAGCGGTGGCAACCCGAGCACGGGTCGGGACGGATCAGACGGGACCCAGGAGAGCCCGGCACTGTCGCTCAGCTCTGCCCACACGTGCTCATATGGTGCGTCAGGTGCATAGAAACTTACCACCACAAACCGGGCGCGCAAGCCTACTGATAATCCGAGGGCGGCGGTCAAGATCGCCACGTCGTCGCAATCCATTTGCGCCAGGCCGCGCGCGTCGATGATGGCGATGGTTTGATCGGCGGGGGTGAAGGCTTCGAAGTGCAGCGGGTCGTACAGGAATCGCGTGTGCTGTTCGACCCAGCCCGCGATCGCGCCCGCCATGGTGAGCTGATCGCGCCCGAGTCCGGCGACAATGAACGCCGCCTGCTCGCGCACCAGCGGCGACATTTCGCCCGCGATCGCGAGCTGGCGCATGACGTGAACGGCGGCGACCGTTTGCTGCGGATCACCGTCGGGCAACCATTGAAGCTGGGGAAGAGTCACGCACAACGATACGGCGCGACCAGCGCGCGCGTCAACTCGTCAGCGAAACGGGACGCCTCGGTAGAGCGGGCGCCCGACGCGCATCTGCAGGCGCGACAGTGCGGCGGACACGACCGCGCTTTCCGCCACCGGCATGGCCGCGAGCGCGATCGCGTCGTCGTACTGCGTGTGGTACCGGCCCGCGGCGTTCCCGTGATGCCGCAGCGCCACGAAAAACCGGAATACGTCGGGCTGAAAGATCACGACCCGATCAACGGGGGCCAGAGTGGATGGCCCAGCGCCAGCCACACGATGTAGTAGACCGCCGCGACGATCAGGATGGGCGTGCGAAACTGCGGCAGCAGGTACCATGCGATGCAGAACAGTGCCAGCGTGATGAGAAGCGTAATCATGGCGCGTTGCCTTTCTCATGGTATGCGGCGCTCCACCACCGACAAACGCGCCGCCACTATTCCAAGGGACGCCCCGAGCAGGACCGGCCCCCACACCGGCAACGCCGTGACGAGCGCCGCGCCGAACACCATGCCGCCGAGCACGCCACCGGCATACGCCGTCGTGTCGATGTCCCACACGTCGCGGTCCTTCACAGCATCCCCGCCACGAATCCCGCGACGACGCCGACGATGGCGGCGCCGATCGGTGTGGAGTGCCCGAGTGTGACGACCGCGAGCGCCACCACCACCGCGCCCGCGTACCGCATCACCTTGCCGCCGTAGAAACTCCACAGCGCGCGTGCCGTCGCGATCGCGCGGCGGGTCACTCGTCGGCCTGATTCATCGCACGACAACCAGCACGTTGCGGGCGAAGTACCCTTCCAGTGGGCCCGTCGACAAAAAACAGCTGCAGTGCGCTACCTCGTCGCCCGGCAACCACCGTATCAACGTCATCGGTGGCCCGCCGCTTTTCAGGCGCACGACGGCGCCGGGCACCAGCGAGCGCGCGTCACTCCCCACGGCGACCGCCGGGACGTCCAGCGCGCGCAGCGCAGCGACACACTGCGCGACGTCGTCCTCGCTACTCGTGTGGCTATCGTTGATCGCGGCGCGAAACGTTTCGATGATCTCGATGATCGCCGCGTCTTTCGCTTCGGCGGGCGTCATTTCTCGTCGTCCTCGTCCGTGTGTTCGTCGACCCGCGCCCGCAGCTCACTGAGAAACGCGGGCGTCCATGTCGCGAACGTCGCCAGCTCGGGCACCGCCTCGGTGGCGATTGTCTGCGCATCGTCGCGCTGCACAAACTCCGCTAACAAGCCTTGCTGTTCCGGCGGCATCACGCGCACCACCATGTCCGCGCAGAAGTCCGGTTCCCAGCGCATGTTCGCCATGTGCAGGAGTTGGTCACGGTAGAGCCGCAACAGGTCGTGCCATTGCGTCGGCCCTTTGGGCGCTGGTGTCATCGGGGCGGTCGTCTCCAGGGGGGCGCCGGGCGCCACTTCCACACTGATACCCGGGGTCATGGGTGGCCCCGCCAGCGGGGGCGCCGCGGGGGCGTTGCGTTGCGTCATGGCGTCCAGCACGCCGGGGGCCGCCGCCAGCAGTTTGTCGACGAGCGATTCCTTGCCGCCGCCGCGCTCGCCAAACAGCTCGCGCAACTCGGCAATCTCGCGCACGCCCTTCAAGGCATCCCCGAGCGCCGACTGTGCGGGGCCGGGCGCGTTGCGGAGCGCGCGCAATTCGGCTTTCAGGTCCGCCAGCTCGTCGCGCAGCGCGTCGCCCTTGCCGCCGTCGGCCAGCTTCGCCACCACGGGCGCGAGCAGCGGCGTGACCGCGGCGGCGACGGCGGTGATGACTGCCGCCATGCCCGCCATATCACTCCCGCGGTTGCCGCCTTTCAGCACGTCGATGGCGCGACTGGCGAGAATCCCGTCCAACCACTCGCGCGTGTTGGGGGGCCGGTCGTCACTCGGCGCACTCGGCAGCGGATCGTCGGCAGGCGCGCTCGGCTGGTCGATCCCCGGCAACCCGTCATGCACGCCCTTGTAGCGCCCCGGAATCAGCCAGCGCGCTTTCGACCCGCTGATCTCGCCGCCCTCTTTGCTCTTGCGCATGACGACGACCTGGTACGTGCCGCCGCCGAACATCCGCGCCACGTACTCCATCGTGACTTCATGCGGCGCCAACACGCCGTGAATCACCCACCGCTTCGTGAAGTCATCGACGCGGTAGAGCTTGGTCCGCGTGTCGGGCGGCAGCTTCGCGAGATACTCGCGGATGCGCGCTTCGTCGTCGAGCGCCTCGGCGCCGACGGGCGTAGGCGGATCGTCCGGCGTGTCGTCCGGCACATCGTCCGGCGGAATAGCCAGTGTCGCGCGTGCCATTAGTGGCCGTCCAGGTGGAGCGCGGGACCGCGCGGGACCGCCTTCGCCAGCACTTCGATGAGCTTCACCGGGTCCAGCGTGCTGAGCTGCAGCGTCGTCGACCGCAGATACGGCGACAGGCTGAGCGCCGCGGTAAATCCGCCGATCAGCTCCGCAGCATTTTCGGGGAGCATGTTGGGCGGCAGCACGCCCGTCGTGATGATGACGAACGACTGCGTAGTGTCCACCTTCACTGGGACGCCTCTCTCTCGGTCCACCACATGACGGTCACCCCGTGCGTGAACGCGCACGCGGTCCATTGCCAGCTGATCCACTTCTGCACCAGCGCGGCCGGTTCAAACTTGTCGCGCACCGCGGCGAAGGGCGTGCGGTCGATGCGCCAAAACACACCGGGCTGAATCCGGAAGTGTTTCACGACCAGGTGCGAGCGCGGCGGGATCATGTTGCGGGGGATGCCGCCGTCGCGCGGCGAGCGCGGGCGGGTTAAGTCGCGGAGCGCGCGGCGCGCGATCCGGTAGAGTGTGATCACGCCGACGATGAAGAGCACGTCACCGATCAGCTGCAGCCAGTGGTGGAGCGCGGTCATGTCTTGCGCCACACGACGCGGCGGGTCGCGGCGGTAAGTGTCCCGGTGCGGATCAGTACCGTCGCGTGCGGTGTGATTGAGTCGAAGAGGCTTATCTCGGCAGAGCGCAGGTGCGCGCGCCGCAGCTCGCGCACCGCACGATCAATCACCCGTTGCCTGTCGGTGTCCATGGAAAAGTTGCTGCGCCAGTCCCGCTTGCGCGGCCCCGGGACGTACACGCTGTAAAACTTCACGCCTGGTGCCAGCGCTGTGCGCCGCTCGGGTAGAGCGTGCCGTGGCGTCCACTCTTGCGGTCTTCGATCTTCGCGGGGTACGCGCTCGCCAGTGTCGCCATGAAGTCCTGGCACTCGGTGAGCGTCGGAAACTCGTGCGTCTCGCCGCCGTTCGACGGATGCAGGATCAGGCGGTAGCGCTTGGGGCGGATCGGATCGGGCGGGGGTGGGCTGTCGTGCATCGGGGAGACTCCCGTCAGGGTTGTGAGGGGTGAACGGCGACGAGTCTACGGCGCGAGCCGGGGCGTGTCAAGAGGCGGCGACCTTCGCCGGGCGGTTCTGGGCGAGCCACTCCCCGATGGCATTTTGCAAGGGTTGAGGGGAGGCGTCCCGGTCGACCCGACGCCGGGGCGTGCTGTTGGTCCGGTCAGTATGACCGGCGGTTCCCTCGTTAACGTTCTCGTTAAAGCTGTTCTCTATCTGTGTGCGGACATCATGTGTCCGGTCAAGACCCGAAGAAACCCCCTTTTTTGTCCGGTCAAGGGTCGATTTTTGTCCGGTCAAAGCGTCCTTTGAGTGGACACCGTTATGTCCGGTCAAAGGATGCCGCCAGGTGAGCATTGCAGGTTGCCGTTGTCGGCGGGTCATCGTCAGGTGACCGGCGGCGATCAGCTCGTCGAGGCCCCGCTGGCAATGCCGGGCCGAACAATTACGCAGCGCAGCGACCGCCGCGATCCCAGGGGAGCACGACCCGTCGCGAAACATGAACGCCCCGAGCGCCACCGCGCACAGCTTGGCGTGGTCGCTCAGGGCGCGATCGCGGATAATGGGGAGCGGCACGACGCACAGTCGCCGCTCGTCAGCCATGAGGCATGGGGAATGAAGGGCGCCCCGCCTAACCCTCTCGGTCGCGGTCCTGCCGCGCCGGGGTCGGCGGGAAGGGGCGAGAGACTTAGACGGGGCGCGCTGGCTGCAGCACACTCACACTGACCGCGACGTCGGTGGGTCAGGTGGTGGGCCTGACCCCCAAGGGTAGCGCGCCGGGGCGAGAATCGCAAGTCAGCAGGGTTTCACGTGAAACAACCCCAACGACGTCGGCCCCGACCTTAAGGGGGCCGGGGCCGCGTCCAGGCAACCAGGCGGCAAGGCGCAAGACAATGCCGGGCCGGTTGCAGGGGTCCCGCGGTCGCCCTTTGCGCTCAGCACTTGGGCTGAGGACGTGCCGCGTTTCCGGGGTGCTGGCGGCTGATCCCTGGGACCCGGCTTCTCACCAGCAGGTAGAACCTAGCCGGTCGACCGGGCCGCGCAAGGGTGGACTTGCGCATACTCGGGGTACGCGGTAGCTTCCCCGTACCTCTTTTCTCGGGAGTCTCCGCGATGCTGCAGACCGAACCCCACCCCGATGCGTGGGCGCGCAAGTTTCGGCCCCACTCTATCGCCGTCCTGAATGACGCCATCGCGCTTGCGCGGATTGCCCGGACCGAGCGCGATTCTGAATACCGATTCCGTGTTGCGATTCGGGTGGCACGGGCCGAGCTGCAGCGCGCCCGGCAATTTCGGTGCGAAGCGGTGCTCCCATGAGGGTATTGGTGGCGTGCGAGTTTTCGGGCGTGGTGCGCCGCGCGTTCCGGGCGCGTGGGCATGACGCGTGGAGCTGTGACCTTCTACCGGCCGAGGATGACGATCCGCACCACATTCAAGGGAACGTGCTGTTCTATTTGCACGAAACGAACGCTTATGGTCAATGGCATGGGCCGTGGGACTTGCTGATCGCGTTTCCGCCCTGCACGCATCTCGCGGTGAGCGGCGCGCGCTGGTTTGCGCGCAAGCGCCAAGAGCAGGCGCTGGCGCTCAACTTTGTCGCCGCGCTGCTGGCGGCGAGGATTCCCCGTATCGCGCTGGAAAATCCGGTCGGCGTGATCAGTACCCGGATTCGGAAGCCCGGTCAGATCATCCAGCCGTGGCAGTTCGGGCACGGGGAAACGAAAGCGACCTGCCTGTGGCTGAAAAACCTGCCGCCGCTGGTCCCGACCAATATTGTGGAGGGGCGCGCGCCGCGCGTGCATCACGCCTCCCCCGGCCCCGATCGGTGGAAGGAACGCAGTCGCACCCTGCAGGGGATCGCGGACGCAATGGCGGACCAGTGGGGGTCGGTATGACGCCGACCGAGGCGAGAAAGCTGCAGCCCGGTGACCGGGTAGCATGGAACGATGATCGGGTGGCGCGACAGGACCAGCGTAAGTACGTGGGCATCGTCACCGCGCAATACCCGTTCTCTGTCTCGGTCAAGTGGGACGATGGCACCGCGGGGCAGGTGGATCACGCCAGCTGCATGTACCTGTCGCGGGTGCCCGCATGACCACGCGCCATGAACCCGAGCCTGTACCGCGAATGTGCACGCTCAGGTATCGCGGCGTCGTGCTCGTCCCGGTGCTGGCGCCCCCGTTGGAGGGGTTGCCGTTGGGGAAGGTCGCGATCGTCGTGTCACGGGGCTGGTCGATACGCCGCATCATGGACCTGATAGACGACCTCTTTTTCAATGAGCGGAGCACCAGTGCAACGCAACCCTGAGCGCGAAGCGAAACTCCGGCTGATTCTCACCAGGTACCGCCATGCGTGCGCGCGCATTGCGTCGAAGGCTGACGCCAGCACCGCCGACCGGATCGCGGAGTACGCAGCGGTGCAACGCGACGCGCTGTCCCATATTTATACCGAAATGGGCAAGCGGCGATCGGGGGCCACATGACGGGGCGGTGCTGGGCGTTTCTCGCGCTGGGGGCGATCCTCGTCGCGTTGGCGATCATCTACGGTTGACACCGCACCATGAAAGGGTGACACGTGACCGTCGAGGAACTTGAAGCGGAAGTGTCCCGGTTGCGGCTGCAGAACGCCGACCGACAGAACGTCGAGCGGCAGATGGTCGACCGGCTCGCATTTCTCGCTGAGCGCAACGAGATACTTACCAATCGCCTCGACAGCGATCGAATGGACCTCGCCGCGCTGGGACGGAGTGTTAAG
The DNA here is from genome assembly GCA_036268875.1 of Polyangia bacterium. Classification (GTDB taxonomy): domain Bacteria; phylum Myxococcota_A; class Polyangia; order Fen-1088; family Fen-1088; genus DATKEU01. Next base: position 12,490 of record DATATI010000092.1, read on the forward strand.
TGGTTGCTCGATTTGGCGAGGCGGGAAGGTGCGCAAATACCGTGAACGACGTCGTAGAGCTGCCCGGTGTCGCGCACCTGCATATCCCGCGGGACATTCTCGCGGAAGCGTATCGCGCGCTCTACCGCTCCGGCATCCCGTTCGTGGTCAGTGAGCGCGCGTACCGGCGGTGGTTCGTCGGCGCCCCCGCCGAAATGTGCAAATACGGGGTGAAGGATGCGCGGCACGCGGTCGATTGCATGTGTCGCGGGTGCGTGGAAAAACTCTGCTTTTTCTACCTCGACCAGGTACGCCGCGATTTCGGGGTGCCGTCGTGAAGGCGCTGGCGTGCTGGTTGACGGGCGTGCCCGCTGCAGTGATGCTGGCGACGGAGTGTGTGATCGCGTACGATCCCGATGCCTACGTGCGCGCGGGCAATAGCGACCCGGCGGGCACCATCCGGGCCGTGCGACAGGTCGGGCTCTCGTTCTTCTGTCTCGCGGTGATGTGCTTCTATGCCTGACGAGCTGCCGTACGACTGGTCCCCCGGATCGGTGCGGATGCAGCAAGACGGCCGGACGCGCAAGGTGCTCGTCATCTTCTGCGGGGAGGGATTGTATCGGGGTATGCTGCGTATCGGGGAAACGACGCTGCAGTATGCCGAGCAGCGGTACGACGAGCGCAAGAAAGATCGGCACTGGCAGGATGCGACCGAGCTGTGGCCGCGCTTCCCGAAGTGGTTGCGGGCCGCGGCGACCGAGACGCTACACTTGGGGGGGGTAAGGGATGGTAACGCCACTGTGGGCGATCGCGATTGCGCTGTGGACGATGATTGCGCTGGTCGTGGCGGGGATCGCGGTGGGGATGATCCGGCTGACGTGGGATAAGCCGGAAGACCTGGGGCAATTCATCGACGCGAGAATTGACGCCCGCCGCCGTTACCGAGCCTCGCACAACGACGACCGGGCAGACGGGTGGAAGGGGCATCCCGAGTGATTGACCCCGAGCTGGTGTGCCCGACGACGCCGAGCCGGGTGCGATGGGTTGGGGGAAGGGTGTGGTACGTCGGCACGCAGGCGAAGGACTTTCACTTGGCGCTTTTGCACGTCCAGAGCTTTTGGGACGGGCGGGCGGAACAGTGGCCGCCGGAAGCGATCTGCGCCTCACTGGCCGCCCAGGGAGTACTCCGCATGGTCTGAGAGTGGGAGAGCCCGGCTACCGTTGCCGGGAAGCAGGACGCTGCGCCCTCTCGCGAAGACAAGAGGATGGGGGCAGAACACAGCGGCGGGCTACTGTAACTGTCAGTCTACACAGTCAATGCCCGCCGTCTGCTTTCCTACCCCGCGGTGCTCAGTTGGGGACGTCTGCCGCCGTCGCGCTCACTTCGATCAGGTGCGTGCCATCGTAGTAGAACACGAACGTGCGGTTGTTGCCGGTGGCGATCGCGGGCACGTTGCCGGTCGTCTTGAAAATCGCGTTCCACGTCCCGGTGCCGAACGCGCCGCCGCTGGTGTTTTCGATCGTGAGGTAGACCAGCTGGCCCGCCAGCAACCCCGTGGGCGCCGCAATGGAGAAGTTGACGGCATCGGTGATGGCGACTTTGGCGATCGCGCCCAGGCCGACGTTCCACGCGACGGGCGTCGCACTCACGTACGCCAACGGCTGCACCAGCTGTTGAATCCCGCCGCCGCTCGCCATGACCAGCGGGCCGTTGAGGGTGAGTCCCCCAAACAGCTCGATCATCCGGGTGACCGCGTTCCATGTTTTGATCAGGTATTCCAGTGCCATGCGCCCCGCCCAGGTGAAAGGTCAGTCGAACTCGTCGAACTCGTCTTCGTCTTCGTCGTCCAGCCCATCGTCGAACGCCTCGTCATCGTCCTCGTCGTCGTCGGGATCATCGAGCAGGTCGCTGGTATCGTCGAACCAGTCGTCGTCATCCTCGTCGTCGAATCGAAACGTCATGCGAGCGCCTTGGCGATCGCGTACGCCGCGGCGGCGAGGATGCCGAGCCCGACGACCACCACCACCGGATCGGGGCCACTGCTCCCCGCATCGTCGCTGGCGGCGGAGTCCACGGCACTGGTATCCGGGGTATCCGTCACGTCGACCGGCTGGGCGTTCTCTTGCGCAAAGAGCTGCGTGAAATACGCCGCGCGCTGCAGGACGTTCGCGACGTACGACTGCAGGTTCCCGGTGATCGCGCTCCCCGCATTGTAGGCGCTCAGCGCTTGCGACCAGTCGCCGCCGTAGCGGTCCAGCTGATTGCGCAGGTACAAGAGCCCAAATTGTGCGTTGGTGTCGCGATCGTAGAGGCCTTGGGCGCTGCCGGTGTAGCCGAGTCCGCTGGCGGTGGGGAGCGAAATCTGGGTGAGGCCGATACTCCCGCCGTTGCGATCGAGCAGGAACGCCGACGCCTTGAAGTTGCTCTCCCAGGCGACGAGGCCGTACGCCAGATCGCGCGGCAATCCGTAGATCGCCACCCACTCGTCCAGCGCGGGTTGGGCGGCGAGATAGTCGCTCTGGGACCAGTTGGGAAAGGTGGTCACACGGGCCGCGGTTGGACGTTGTGCTCGTACCGATACCGCAGCGTGCCGTCGGCGGCGATCGCCTCGACACGATTGGTTACCAGCATGGCATCATACTCCGCGAGTAGCGCGTTGAGTTTGATCATGCACTCTTTCAGCTCCGCGTCGCGCTGGGCGGCGCGCTCCGCTTTCCGCGTCGCGGTGTTCGTGTCGATCAGGGCTTGCGCGGCGGGATTCCTCGCCATGGGGAGACTCCTGGTATGTGATCACGTGCCAGTGCGCCGCGTCCGCGACGAGCTGGTGATAGGCGGCCCATTGTGCGGGCGAAATGGTGGCGGTGAGGTTCGGGACGATCGTATCGTCGTCCGCCTCACCCGTCAAGGCCCTCACCAGCACGGGATCACGACGCTGGTATTGTCGACCAGGATCGTGAGGTATTTGGTGGGGTTGCCGCTCTTCCCGGTCGGGGCATTGGTGAGCGTGAGCACACCCGCCGCCGCCGCCGTGGTGCCATTGTCGATCTGCAGCGTACTGAGGCCGGTCAGCGCAATGGACTTGAAGCGCTTGGGGATCGTGCGGTCACCAAAGATCGTCAGGCCGTCGCTCTGCGGCAGTACCGAGGATCCATTGCTCGATACGTTGAGCACGACCGTCCCGGCGCTCGCCAGCTGCACCACGCCCGCGGCGGCGGGGGAATTGATCAGGAGGTTGGGCGTCCCGCTGCGCCCGGTGATCGCCGCGGTGAACAGCGTCGTGAAGCTGTGCGTGCCGTCACCCAGGGCGACCGCGTTGTCGGTCACCGGGCCAAGCTCGGCGGCGGTTAGCGTCAGGCCGGAATCCGCGATCGCATTCACGCCGCTCGCCACCGGGACGCGTGTCGCGGTGAGCGTGCCGCTGATATTGCCGCCGCCACCCGCGGCAGGGGTCAGCGCCGTATCGACGCCCGCGCTGTTGAGGAAGTGGAGATTGCCGCCCTGTACGCTGAGGATGCCGCCGCCCGCGAGCGCTGCCGGGGTGGGTGGGGTCGTCGCGTTGGCAATGAAGAGCGCTCCCACGGCCCCCGAGAAGGGCGCGGCGAGCCCACCCCAGAGCGCCACGTTGCGGTCGCTGTGGCGGATCGCGAGCGCGGACGTATACGTCTGCTGGTTGCTCCCCGATGCGACAGCGACGCCCACCTGCAGGTCGATACCCAGGTTTTGTGTGTTGGGCCAGTTCCCGGTCCCCGCGCCCGCGGCGATCACGAAGCTATTGCCGGGCAGGTTGTTGCCCGCGCCGAAAAACAGCTCAGTGGTGCGCATCGTGAACGTGACGCCGCCGGTCGAATCGTTGTAGCCCTGTCCCCACACAAACGTCGTCACGCCATGCGGCGCGCGGCCCCCGATCAGGAGCGTGTTGGAGATGCCGAACGGCGACGGAATCTGCGCCAGCGATCCGATACAGATGTTCTCCGCGCCGCTGGTGCTCCCGGCGCTTTCACCGATCGCCACCGAGAACGTCTCGCCGCTGTTCGTCGCGCCGTACCCCACAGTGACGCCGTTATCCCCGGCCTTGGGCGCATTGCCGCCGATCGCGACGGCGTGCTGCCCGCCTTGCGCGCCGCCGCCGATCGCGACGGCCTGAGTGTTGGCGGTGGCGGTGCGCCCGATCGCGATGGCCTGGTCATCGGTCGTCGTCGCCGCGGTGCCGATCGCGACGCAATCGCTCCCCTGCAGCACGATGCCGGTGCCGATCGCCACACTATTGATCGCGTCGGTCGTATTCTTCGCCTGAATCGACAGGCCGCTGCCGATCGCGACGGTGCCGCCGAACGAGCTGTGTCCGGCCGCGACGACAAAGGTGATGAGCGAGCCCACCGCGATCGCGCCCTGCGAGTTGGGGGACGCCAGCGGGATCGTGATGCGGTTGCCGAGCAGGACTTGATCGTCGGCCTGGTGCGCGACGCCGTCGCTGTTCTGCTGCAGCTGGTAGCCGATCGCCAGCGTGCGATCGCCGTTGGCGCTATCGGTGGTCCCCTCGCCCATGATGAAGCTGTGCGCGCTGCCCTGCAGGCCCGGCGCGATGATGCTTTCCATGGGGTCCGACAGGAACGCCATGCGCTGCGTGAACGCGACGGGCGGCGAGACTTGCTGCACGGCGAGCACGCCGAACTGTGCGAAGGGGGCGCCCGCGGAGATGCCGCCCGACGAGCTGATAATGGCTTCGATGTCCGCCATCGGTTACGGCGTGATGCCCCAGGCGCGCGTTTCGGCCACCTGCGGGTGGTACCATCCCCGCAAGAGTCCGCCGACGGTCACCGGACCACTCGCGTCCAGGTTGGTGATCCGGACGCTCACTTTGCCGCCCAGCGGAATCCGCACCTGAATCCCGTTCTGAAAGACTTCGACCAGGTTGGCGATCCCCGGCGGGTTGCGCACGTCGTCGTACCCCGGCACCGGGGCGCCGTTGATCAGCAAGCACCAGCTGATATACGTCGAGGCGCTCGGGGTGAGCGTGTATTGTGAGAAGTTCTGCAGCCACCCCACCATCGTCGCGGGCGCCTGAAAGACGAGCGACGCGGGCTCGATGACTTGCCCGACGCCCGCGGGCAAGACTTCGCGGTAACTGTTGCGGTTGAAATCCTGCGACGCCGACAGCTTGTAGAGATACGGCGGGAAGAGCTGCCGTACCGGGGGCGCGTCGGCAATCTGAAAGCCCCGCGGCGGGGACGCGGGCGAGAGCCCCGGGTCGCAATCGACGCCGGGGCCAGAGGGCGACACGAACTGCATCCCGCGCGACGCCTTGATGTCGACGCCAGCAGTGGCGCCAGCGAAGTCGAGCGGGTTACGAAAGCGTGTCGCCATGGATCAGTCGCCCGGCCGGAAGTTGAAAA
>DATATI010000093.1 GCA_036268875.1 Polyangia bacterium
ATGGTGATGCCGGGCGACAACATCAACCTGGACATCGAGCTCATCACGCCGATCGCTTGCGAGGAAGGTCTGCGCTTCGCCATTCGCGAAGGTGGCAAGACCGTCGGCGCCGGCGTCGTCACCAAGATTCACCCGGACGAGATCGTCCCCAAGAAGTAGTTCGTCTGGACTAGGAGCACGTCATGGCCGCCACCCGCGTCATCATCACCCTCGAATGCCCGGTCTGCCGAGAACGCAACTACTCGACGACCAAGAACAAACGCGCCAACGCCGAGAAATTGGAACTCTCCAAGTTCTGCCCCCGTTGCCGCAAACACACCAATCACAAAGAAACCAAATAGAGCGTCTCGCCTTGAACCACGGCCGATCCAATGAACCGAGCGCGGGCTTTGCCCGCGCGTTGAGGGCAGTAGCTCTAATGGTAGAGCAGCGGACTCCAAATCCGCGGGTTGTGGGTTCGAGTCCCTCCTGCCCTGCAAGGATGTAAAGACGATGGGACCGAACAAGTTCGTACATTTGGCTTTTGCGCTGGGCGGCCTGCTGGCGGCGTTCGTGCTGTCGCGCGCGGGCGATTGGGTCTGGAGTTACTTCGCCAAGCCGAACGACCTGGTCGTCAACCTTTTCGCCATCCTGGTGGCGGGGACGGCGGCGCTGGTCGCCTATCGCAACGAGCGTGTGTTCGCGTCGATCGTCGACATCACGCGGGAACTGGAAAAGGTCAGCTGGCCGACGCGCAAAGAGACGTCGGCGGCGACCATCGTCGTGCTGGTCACGGTGCTCATTTCCGCGCTGATTCTCAGCGGGTTTGATGCCATCTGGGCGTTCTTCACAAACTGGTTTTTACGCTGATTGGGGACGGGACAGAACTGATGGCGATGAAGTGGTACGTGGTCCACACCTACTCGGGTCACGAGAACAAGGCGAAGCTGTCGCTTCAGGATCGCGTGCGCCAAGCGAGCCTGCAGGGCAAGTTCGGCGACGTCTTGATCCCGACCGACACCGTGGTGGAACTGGTCAAGGGACAGAAGCGCTCGACGACGCGCAAGTTCTTCCCGGGGTACATCTTCGTGCAGATGGACCTGGACCAAGAGACGTTCCACCTGGTGAAGAACACCCCGAAGATCACCGGCTTTTTGGGCGGCACCAACCCGCAGCCGGTGAAAGAGACCGAGATTCAGAACATCAACGTGGCCATGACCGAGGGCGCCTCGCGCCCCAAGCCGCGCATCTCGTTCGACGAGGGCGAGACGGTGCGGGTCATCGACGGACCGTTCGCCAACTTCACCGGCGTGGTGGTCGAGGTCAAAGGCGAAAAGCAAAAGATTCGCGTGAACGTCTCGATCTTCGGCCGGGCCACCCCGGTCGAGCTGGACTTCGCGCAGGTCGAGAAGTCGTAACGATTCGGCAAAAGGACAGGGTCACATCCAATGAAGAAAGTTACCGGGTTCATCAAGCTGCAGGTTCCCGCCGGGAAAGCCAACCCGTCGCCGCCCATCGGGCCGGCGCTGGGTCAGCACGGCGTCAACATCATGGAGTTCTGCAAGCAGTTCAACGCCCGGACCCAGGCCCAGGCCAAGGACGACGTCACGATCCCGGTCGAGATCACCGTCTTTTCCGACCGGTCGTTCACCTTCATCACCAAGACGCCGCCGGCGCCGATCCTGATCAAGAAAGCGGCCGGTCTGGCGACGCAGAAGAAACCGGGTTCGGGCTCGAAGGAGCCGAACAAAGTGAAGGTCGGCAAGATTTCGCAAAAGCAGTTGAAAGACATCGCCACCACGAAGTTGCCCGATCTCAACACCACCAACCTGGAATCGGCCATGCGCACGATCGCCGGCACCGCGCGATCGATGGGCATCGAAGTGGAATCGTAAGCCGAGTCCTAGGCCTGGTTCGAATCCCCGAACCGGTGGAAGGCCATCCGGCCGCAAAGGAAGAGGAAGAAACAAATGCCCGTCAGTAAGAACTACAAAAACGCCGTCGCCAAGGTGGACCGGACCCGCCGGTATCCTTTGGAAGAGGCGTGCAAGCTGTTGCCTGAAACGAAGATCGCCAAGTTCGACGAGAGCGTCGACATCGCCGTCCGCCTGGGCGTCGATCCCAAGCACGCCGACCAGATGGTCCGCGGCGCCGTCGTGTTGCCGCACGGAACCGGCAAGAGCCAGCGCGTGATCGTGGTCGCCAAGGGCGACAAGGCGAACGAGGCGCGCGAGGCTGGCGCCGACACCGTGGGCGCAGAAGAGCTGGTGGAAAAGATCCAGAAGGAAAGCTGGACCGACTTCGACTCGATGGTCGCCACGCCCGACATGATGGGCTTGGTCGGCCGTCTGGGTCGCGTGCTGGGTCCGAAGGGCCTGATGCCGAACCCCAAGGTAGGCACCGTCACCAACGACGTGGCCAAGGCGGTGCGCGAGCTCAAGGCCGGCCGCGTGGAGTTTCGGGTGGAGAAGGCTGGCATCGTCCAGGCTCGTATCGGCAAGGCGTCGTTCGGCGGCGTCAAGCTGCACGAGAATGCCCGCGTGATGATTGAAACGCTGCTGCGCCTGAAGCCGGCGTCCGCCAAGGGGACCTATATGAAGTCGGTCACCCTCTCGACCACCATGGGCCCGGGGATCAAGGTCGACACCGCCCCGATCGTCGCCGAATTCGAAAGCAAGTAGCCGGAAGGTCAATCGTGGAAAGAACAGTCAAAGAAACCAACATCGGCGCGCTGAAGGCCGACCTGGCCAAGGCCACCAGCCTGGTGCTGGCCGATTTCCGGGGCATCAGCGTCAAGAGCGACACCAACGTTCGGCGCGAGTTTCGCGCCAACGGTTGCAACTATCGCGTGGTCAAGAACACGCTGCTGTCCATCGCCGCCAAGGGGACGCCCTTCGAGGCCGTCGACAAGTTCCTGGCTGGCCCGACCGCTATCGCCTACTCGTTCGAGGACCCGGCGGCGCCGGCGAAGGTGGCGACCAAGATCGCCAAGCAGGAAGAGAAGTTCATCATCAAAGGTGGCTACGTCGACGGCAAGGCATTGGACATCAAGGGCGTCGTGGCCCTGTCCAACTTGCCGGGCAAAGACGAGCTGCGTGCGACTTTCCTTGCAACTTTGCTCGCTGTGCCTCAAAACTTCCTGCGTCTGACCACCGCCGCCCAGCAGAACATGCTGCTCTTGCTGGCCGCGCGCGAGCGCGCGCTGGGAGAAGGCGAGAAATAGCCGCTGGAAAACAGGGTAGCGACCGCTTTGGTTTTTTCTTTTTTGAATCAGGACCGAACTGAACACCTCAAGGAGTATTGAGATGCCCGACGTGACGAAGGAGCAGGTAGTCGATTTTCTTTCCAAGATGTCCGTGCTGGATCTGGCGGCGCTGACCAAGGAACTCGAGGACAAGTGGGGCGTAAAAGCGGCCCCGGTTGCCGTTGCGGCAGCGGCCGGTCCCGCGGCGGCGGCGGCGGCTCCCGCGGCCGAGCAGACCGAGTTCACGGTGACATTGACCGACGCGGGCGCCAACAAGATCGGCGTCATCAAGGCGGTCCGCGAGGTCACCAACCTGGGTCTCAAAGAGGCCAAGGATCTGGTCGACGGCGCGCCCAAGACCGTCAAGGAAGGCGTGTCCAAGGCGGACGCCGAGACGATCAAGAAGAAGCTGACCGAGGCGGGTGCCAAGGTCGACGTCAAGTAAGTCTGTCCAAAGCAGTTGCGCACCGAGGTTCCGACGGGTGGTCCCGCCGGGACCGGCGCGGTACGAAATAGCGAATCCGGCTCACGAACATTCAACAAGCGCGAAAAAGTAGGTCGAAGGTGCTCACGTCCCGAGGCTACGGGACGAGGGGACGCCTTCGTCCGTCAGCCATTTTCGGGCGAGTGGCGATCGCCCAACCGTACGAAGGAGTCTAGATGGCGTCTCCGGTGATTCAGAACAACTTCAGGGCGCGGAAAACCTTCGCGAAGATCGGGAAGATCATCGACATCCCGAACCTGATCGACATCCAGAAGCAGAGCTATGAAAAGTTCCTGCAGAAGGACATCGCGCTGGAAAAGCGCGAGGACGTCGGCCTTCAAGGCGTGTTCAAGAGCGTCTTCCCGATCAAGGACTTCTCCGAGACGTCGTCGCTGGAGTTCGTCTCCTACGCGCTCGACAAGCCGAAGTACGACGTGGACGAGTGCCGCCAGCGCGGCATGACGTTCGCGGCGCCCATCAAGGTGATCGTGCGCCTGGTGGTCTGGGACACCAACGAAGAGACCGGGTCGCAGTCCATCCGCGACGTCAAAGAACAAGAAGTGTTCTTTGGCGAGATCCCGCTGATGACCGACAACGGCACGTTCATTATCAACGGCACTGAGCGCGTGGTGGTGAGCCAGCTGCACCGCAGCCCCGGCGTCTTCTACGATCACGACAAGGGCAAGACGCACTCGTCGGGCAAGCTGCTGTACAGCGCCCGCATCATTCCGTATCGCGGCTCGTGGCTGGACTTCGAGTTCGACCCGAAGGACTTGCTCTATGTCCGCATCGATCGTCGCCGCAAGTTGCACGCCACCGTGCTGCTGCGCGCGCTTGGGTATTCGACGGAAGAGCTTCTCAACTATTACTACGACACCGAGACGGTCTTTCTGGAGGCGAACAAGAAATACGCGAAGTCGGTGGAATACGATCTGCTCCCCGGCCAGCGCGCCAGCCGCGACATCCGCCACCCGGACTCGCGCGAGATCCTCGTAAAGAAAAATCGCAAGTTCACCAAGCTGGCGATCAAGAAGCTGAAGGACTCGAACGTCGAGCGCCTGTCGGTGGAGGTGTCTGATCTGGTGGGCAAGGTCGCCGCCACCGACGTCATCGACGAGGCCACCGGCGAGGTCATCCTGCAGTGCAACGAGGAGCTGACCGAGTCGAAGATCGATGAGCTGCGCGAGCACAACATCACGCAGTTCAAGATCCTGTTCATCGATAACCTGAACGTCGGGTCGTACCTGCGCGACACCTTGATCGCCGACAAGCTGCAGTCGTCGGACGAGGCGATCATGGAGATCTACCGCCGCCTGCGCCCGGGTGATCCGCCCACGCTGGAGACGGCGCAGAACCTGTTCAACAACCTGTTCTTCAATCCCGAGCGCTATGACCTGTCGAAGGTCGGCCGCTTGAAGCTGAACTACAAGTTCAAGCTGGATGAACCGCTGGACAACACCGTCCTCACCAAGCGCGACATCCTCGAAACCATCCGTTACTTGATCGATCTCAAGAACGGCAAAGGTTCGATCGACGACATCGATCACCTCGGCAATAGACGGGTTCGCGCCGTCGGCGAGTTGATGGAGAACCAGTACCGCATCGGTCTGGTCCGCATGGAGCGGGCGATCAAAGAGCGCATGAGCATGTCTCAGGAGATCGAGACGCTGATGCCGCACGACCTCATCAACGCCAAGCCGGTCTCGGCGGTGGTGAAGGAGTACTTCGGGTCGTCGCAGCTGTCGCAGTTCATGGATCAGACCAACCCGCTGTCGGAGGTCACGCACAAGCGTCGTCTGTCGGCGCTGGGGCCGGGCGGTCTGACCCGGGAGCGCGCCGGGTTCGAGGTGCGCGACGTGCACGGTACGCACTATGGTCGTATCTGCCCGATCGAGACGCCGGAAGGCCCGAACATCGGCCTCATCGCGTCGCTGTCGACGTACGCCCGGGTGAACGAGTTCGGCTTCATCGAGACGCCGTACCGCAAGGTAGAGGCGGCCCGCGCCTCCGACAACGTCGAGTTTTACTCGGCGTTGCAAGAGGAAGGGCACTACATCGCCCAGTCGAACACCCAGATCGACAAGAAGGGCAAGTTCGCTGACGACTTCATCTCCTGCCGCCACAACACCGAGTTCGTGATGGTAAAGCCGGAAGAGGTCACGTTGATGGACGTGTCCCCGAACCAGCTGGTGTCGGTGGCGGCGTCGCTGATCCCCTTCCTGGAGAACGACGACGCGAACCGCGCGCTGATGGGTTCGAACATGCAGCGCCAGGCGGTGCCGTTGATCCGTACGCGCTCGCCGCTGATCGGCACCGGCATCGAGGGCATCGTGGCCCGCGATTCGGGCGTCACGGTTGTCGCCAAGCGTGACGGCGTGGTCGACTCGGTCGACGCCACTCGAATCGTCATTCGTCCGACCACCGAGACCGAGAGCGATCCGCTGTCGGCCAAGCCGGACATCTACAACCTGACCAAGTTCCAGCGATCAAACCAGAACACCTGCATCAACCAGAAGCCGATCATCGAGCGCGGCGATCACGTGAAGACCGGCGACGTCATCGCCGACGGTCCGGCCACCGAGCGCGGTGAGCTGGCCCTGGGTGAGAACATCCTGGTCGCCTTCATGCCATGGGGCGGGTACAACTTCGAAGACTCGATCCTGGTCAGCGAACGGCTGGTGCGGAACGACCACTTCACCTCGATCCACATCGAGGAGTTCGAGTGCGTCGCCCGCGACACGAAACTCGGCAAAGAGGAAATCACCTGTGACATCCCGAACGTCGGCGAAGAAGCGCTGAAGGATCTGGATGAGTCCGGCATCGTGCGCATCGGCGCCGAGGTCAAGCCGCAGGACATTCTGGTCGGCAAGATCACGCCCAAGGGCGAGACCCAGCTTTCGCCGGAAGAAAAGCTCTTGCGGGCGATCTTCGGCGAGAAGGCCGGCGACGTGCGTGACAGCTCGCTGCGCGTGCCGCCGGGCGTGCAGGGGATCGTCATCAGCGCCAAGGTGTTCTCGCGCAAGGGCACGGAGAAGGACGAGCGCGCCAAGGACATCGAGGACGCTGAGAAAGAGAAGCTGCTGGCCGACCAGCGTGACGAGGTGAAGATCGTCAGCGAGTCGTACCACGCCAAGATGCGCAAGATTCTGCTCGGCAAGACCACGGCGGTGCGCCTGGTGGACGACAAGGGCAAGGTCCTGTGCGCCAAGGGGCAGAAGATCGAGAACGCGCTGCTGGACGAGATCCCGGTCCGTTACTGGTCCGAGATGCAGGTCGAAGAGGGCGGCGGCAAGACCGAAGAAAAGATGGAGCAGCTGGCGGCGCGTCTGCAAGAGGACATCAACGCCATCGAGCTTCTATACCGCGACAAGATCAGCAAGCTGACCAAGGGCGACGAGCTGCCGCCCGGGGTCATCAAGATGGTCAAGGTCTATGTGGCCATCAAACGCAAGCTTTCGGTCGGTGACAAGATGGCCGGCCGTCACGGCAACAAGGGCGTCGTCTCGCGCGTGCTGCCCGAGGAGGACATGCCGTACCTGGCCGACGGTACGCCGGTGGACATCGTGCTGAACCCGCTGGGCGTTCCGTCGCGGATGAACGTCGGACAGATTCTGGAGACGCACCTCGGTGGCGCGGCCTTGAACCTGGGCCGGCAGATCGACGAGATGCTGCAGCGGGAGTACACCGGCGCGGCCTTGCGGGCGAAGATGAAGGTGGTCTTCACCGACGAGGCTCACGTGAAGTTGATCGACGAGGTCGACGACGAGGGCCTGGTGAAGATCGCCAGAACACTGCGCGAGGGCGTTCACCTGGCGACGCCGGTCTTCGACGGCGCCAAGGAGGTCGACATCAAGCACCTGCTGACGGCGGCTGACATGCCGACCAACGGGCAGGCGACGTTGTTCGACGGGAAATCTGGCGAGGCGTTCGACCACGACGTCACCGTCGGCGTCATGTACATGCTGAAGCTGCACCACTTGGTCGACGACAAGATCCACGCCCGGTCGATCGGGCCTTACTCGCTGGTCACGCAGCAGCCGCTGGGTGGCAAGGCGCAGTTCGGCGGTCAGCGATTGGGCGAGATGGAGGTGTGGGCGATGGAGGCGTACGGCGCGGCTTACGGTCTGCAGGAGTTCCTGACCGTGAAGTCCGACGACGTCATCGGCCGCACGCGCATGTACGAGGCGATCGTCAAAGGCGAGCACGTGCTCGAGTCCGGGTTGCCGGAGTCGTTTAACGTGCTATTGAAAGAGCTGCAATCGTTGTGCCTGAACGTCGAGCTCATCGAGGATCCGAACGCGCCCCGCAAGCAGGAGTCCACGCTGGAGCTGATGGCTCGCGAAGTCGCGGCCAAGGCCAGCGCGGGCGCTGTTTCGGCGGCGCCGCCGCCTCCTCCCCCGGCGCCGGCCGCCACGAACGAGCGGGCGACCGTTCAGGAATAATCAGCTTTTCGATTTTTGGTTTTGCCGATTTTCGGTTCTCTGGGCTCAGGTAATCCACAAGGAATGCGATGAAAGACATTTTCAACTTCTTCGAGAAGCCGAAAGATCCGCTGTCCTTCTCGGCCATCCGTATTTCGCTGGCCTCCCCGGAGAAGATCCGGGAGTGGTCGCACGGTGAGGTCAAGAAGCCCGAGACGATCAACTACCGGACCTTCAAGCCCGAGCGCGATGGTTTGTTCTGCGCGAAGATCTTTGGCCCGGTGAAGGACTACGAGTGCAACTGCGGCAAGTACAAGCGCATGAAGCACCGCGGGATCGTCTGCGAAAAGTGCGGCGTCGAAGTGATCCAGTCCAAGGTGCGTCGTGAACGTCTGGGCCACATAAACCTGGCCACGCCGGTCGCGCACATCTGGTTCCTGAAGTCGCTGCCCTCGCGTATCGGTAACCTCCTCGACATCACGCTCAAGGATCTGGAAAAGATTCTGTACTGCGAGTCGTACGTGGTCACCGATCCGAAGGAGACCGGGCTGCAGCGGGGCGAGCTCCTGACCGAGGAGCGGTACATGAAGGCGGTCGAGGAGTTCGGCGAGGACGCCTTCGCCGCCGGCATGGGCGCGGAGGCCATCCGCGAGCTGCTGCGTTTCATCGAGGTGCACACGCTGTCCGAACAGCTGCGCACCGAAATGAAGGAAGCCACGTCCGAGGCCAAACGGAAGAAGCTGGCCAAGCGCTTGAAGGTGGTCGACGCCTTCCGTGAGTCGGGCAACAAGCCGGACTGGATGATGCTGGAGGTGATCCCGGTGATCCCGCCGGATCTGCGTCCGCTGGTCCCGCTGGACGGAGGCCGCTTCGCTACCAGCGATCTGAACGATCTGTACCGGCGCGTGATCAACCGGAACAACCGGCTCAAGCGTCTGCAAGAGCTGAACGCCCCCGAGATCATCATCCGCAACGAGAAGCGGATGCTGCAGGAGGCGGTCGACGCTTTGTTCGACAACGGCCGTCGCGGCAAGACCATCACCGGACCGAACAAACGGCCGCTGAAGTCGCTGTCCGACATGCTGAAGGGCAAGCAGGGGCGCTTCCGCCAGAACCTGCTCGGCAAGCGCGTCGACTACTCGGGCCGTTCGGTCATCGTCGTCGGTCCCGAGCTGAAGCTGCACCAGTGCGGCCTGCCGAAGAAGATGGCGCTCGAGCTGTTCAAGCCGTTCATCTACAACAAGCTGGAAGAGCGCGGCTTGGTCACCACGATCAAAAGCGCGAAGAAGCTGGTTGAAAAGGAACGTCCCGAGGTTTGGGACATTCTGGAAGAGGTCATCAAGGAGCACCCGATTCTTTTGAATCGCGCGCCGACCTTGCACCGCCTGGGCATCCAGGCCTTTGAACCGCTGCTGATCGAGGGCAAGGCCATCCAGTTGCATCCGCTGGTCTGCGCGGCGTTCAACGCCGACTTCGACGGCGATCAGATGGCGGTGCACGTGCCGCTGTCGCTGGAAGCGCAGATGGAAGCGCGCGTGCTGATGATGTCGACCAACAACATCCTCAGCCCGGCCAACGGCCGTCCGATCATTCTACCGTCCCAGGACGTGGTCTTGGGTCTTTACTACATGACCCGCGAGCGCATGTTCGCCCGCGGCGAATACCCGCACCACCGCGCCGACGGGAAGATCGAAAAGACCGAGAACGTCAAAGGCGAGAAGATCCGCGCCGACAAGATGCACGGTGTGTACGCCTCCCAGGAAGAGGTGCGCATGGCGTACGACCACGGCGAGCTGGATCTGCAGGCGGCCATCCGCGTGCGCATCGGCGGCGAGCTGACCCCGACCACCGTCGGTCGCGTTCTCATGTACGAGATCGTGCCCAAGCAGTTGCCGTTCAAGATCGTCAACCGGGTGATGGGCAAAAAGCAGCTGGGCGATCTGATCGACAGCTGCTACCGCGCCTGCGGCCAGAAGGAGACCGTCCTTCTCGCCGACAAGCTGCGGTCGCTGGGGTACAGCTTTGCCACCAAGGCGGGCATCTCGATCTGCGTCGACGATCTGCAGATCCCGGCCCGCAAGACCGAGCTTCTGGAAACCGCGCAGAAGGACGTCCAGGAGATCGAGGAGCAGTACACCGAGGGTCTGATCACCGACGGCGAACGATACAACAAGGTCGTCGACATCTGGGCCCAGGTGTCCGAGCAGATCGCCGAAGAAATGATGTCGGAGATCGGCGCGGAAGATCTGATGAACGACGAGACCGGCGAAAAACGCCGCAGCCCGTCCTTCAACCCGATCTACATCATGGCGGACTCGGGCGCGCGCGGTTCGGCGCAGCAGATTCGCCAGCTGGCCGGCATGCGCGGCCTGATGGCCAAGCCCTCGGGCGAGATCATCGAAACGCCGATCACCACCAACTTCCGTGAGGGGTTGTCGGTGCTCCAGTACTTCATCTCCACGCACGGTGCCCGCAAGGGTCTGGCGGATACGGCGCTCAAGACGGCGAACTCGGGGTACCTGACCCGGCGTCTGGTCGACGTGGCCCAGGACTGCATCATCGCCGAGTACGACTGCGGCACGATGGACGGCATCGAGCTCGGCGCGCTGGTCGAGGGCGGCGAGATCATCGAGAAGCTGGGCGACCGCATCCTCGGTCGCGCGGCGGTCGATGACATCTTCGATCCCTACACCGGCGAGGTGCTGGTGCAGTCGAACGAGGAGATCACCGAGGACAAGGTCCGCATCATCGAAGACGCGGGCATTGACCACGTGAAGATCCGGTCGGTGCTGACCTGCGAAACCCGACGCGGAATCTGCGTGCTGTGCTACGGACGCGATCTGGCCCGCGGCCACATCGTCAACATCGGCGAGGCGGTCGGCGTCATCGCCGCCCAGTCCATCGGTGAACCCGGCACACAGCTGACGATGCGGACGTTTCACATCGGCGGCGTCGGCCAGGTGCGCACGGAGCAATCACAGCTGGAGGCCCGTTACGACGGCGTCGTCAAGCTGGAGAACACCACGGTGGTCAAGCGCGAGAAGCACTGGATCGTGATGAACCGCCACGGCGAGATCGTCATCCACGACGAGACCGGCCGCGAGCGCGAACGTTACGGCCTGACCTACGGCGCCAAGCTGCACTTCGGCGAGGGGCAAGCGGTCAAGCAAGGACAGCTGCTGTCCGAGTGGGATCCCTTCTCGGTGCCAATCCTCACCGAGGTCTCCGGGGTTGTGAAGTTCGGCGACGTCATCGAAGGCGTCACCATGACCGAGCAGCTGGACGAGGTCACGGGCCTGTCGCGCAAGAGCATCACGGAGTCGAAGGACGCCGAGCTGCGGCCGCGTGTCTCGCTGAAGGACGACCACGGCAAGACCTTGAAGATTCCGAGCGGCGAGAACGACGCCCGGTACTTCTTGCCGGTCGGGTCGACAATCGCCGTTTCGGAAGGCGATCGCATCGAGGCCGGCGACATCATCGCAAGAATTCCACGCGAGACCACGAAGACCAAGGACATCACCGGCGGTCTGCCGCGCGTGGCCGAGCTCTTCGAGTCGCGCAAGCCGAAGGAGCACGCGGTCATCGCCGAGATCGACGGCGTGGTCGGCTTCGGCAAGGACACCAAGGGCAAGCGCAAGGTCCTCATCACGCCGGAGAAGGGCGACGCCAAGGAGTATTTGATCTCCAAGGGCAAGCACCTGTCCGTCCGCGAAGGCGACCGCATGAAGGCCGGCGAGCCGCTGATGGACGGCGCCGCCAACCCGCACGACATCCTCAAGGTGCTCGGCGAAAAGGCCCTGGCCAAGTACTTGGTCGACGAAGTCCAGGAGGTTTACCGACTTCAGGGCGTGAAGATCAACGACAAGCACATCGAGACCATCGTGCGCCAGATGTTGCGGCGTATCCGGGTCATCGACGTCGGCGACACGTCATTCCTGGTCGACGAGCACGTGGAAAAGTACGTGTTCGAAGAGGAGAACGACCGGGTGATCACCAAAGGTGGCAAGCCGGCGCAGGGTGAACCCTTGCTGCTGGGTATCACCAAGGCGTCGCTGTCGACGGAGAGCTTCATCTCGGCGTCGTCGTTCCAGGAGACCACCAAGGTGCTCACCGAAGCCGCGGTTTGCGGCAAGGTCGACTACCTGCGCGGCCTCAAGGAGAACGTCATCATGGGTCGTCTGATCCCGGCCGGCACCGGCCTGGCGGCGTACAAGCGCCTCTCGGTCCACGTCGACGAGCCAACGGCCGAAGAGCTGGCCGCCATGCCGCCGCCTCCTCCACCCATGGTCGCCGCCGTCGCCCTGAACCCGGACGAATAGTCCGTCCGTCTCGCCTGGCGAGGGTCTGGCCACCACCGGCAGGTCGCAGGCACTTGCCTGCTAGGGGCGCACGCAGTACTGATCTTTGTCGCACACCTCGTCCTCGGCGCAGCCGGTGGTCTCGCCGGTCGTCGGGCAGCCAAGGCGTTCGGTCCAGGAGGCGAGGTGGTTGCTCTGTTCGACGTCTTGAAAGGGCAGCCACAACGGCGGCCGTGACGGATCACCGGTCGATAGATCGCGCAGGTCGATCGCCGTCAGCCACAGCTGCGGCAGCTTGACGCCGTCGGGGAGGCTGGCGCTGTTCTTCAAAATGAACCCGTAGTCGATCTTCGAATTGAAGGTGATGAAAAAGATGTTGTTGTTCGACTGCGAGAACGGGGCAAACTTGGGCCAGGTCGAGCCATGGTCCTGCAGGTGGGTGGCCTTGGCCAGCTCGTAGATGCGACCGCCGTCGCGCGCCACCAGGCGAAGGCGGCTGCCTGGCTGGGTATAGCTGACCTGGCCCGGGCCGACATGGGCGGTGGCAAAAGCGATCCATTTTCCGTCGGGCGACCAGGTGGGGTAATAGTTGAAGTCCGTCGTGGACTCTTCCGCCACGATGCGCGCCGCACCGAACGCTCCGGCGTCGTAAGGCAGCATGGCGATGCTGCCGTCGTGGACGGTGTAGTCGTTGTCCGTTTTCGTCGCCAGTGTCACCACCACCTCTTTGCCGTCCGGCGCCCACTCGGGAAAATAGCCGACCCGATCGGTCCCCAGCAGCGCCGGATCGACGGTGAGCAGGACGTTACCGTCGGAGGTGTCGTGCAGGACCAACTGGCCCTGCGACAAGACCAGCACCCGCGTTCCGTCGGGGTTCACCGCCACCGTGCTGCTGTTGGGGGTGCTGGACATGGCGAAGAACGCCGCGCCGGGATCAGATCCTTTGGTGACCACCAGCGATCCTTCGGGGTCGTTGCCGGCGGTGAAGGCCAGCACGTTGCCGTTCAAACTGACCGAATGGCAGCCGGCGCAGATGGTGGGATCGACAGCCGTGCGTGGGCTGACGAACGCCTGCGCATGCCGTGCGCCGAACAACAAGCGATACATCCCACTGATCTTGCTCGACCAGAAATAAAGGCCGCCTTCCAAGCTGTCCGGTGAAACGTCCAGGCGCAGGCTGTCCGACGTGGCCACCTGAAGGTTCTTGCCGACGGTGCTGTCCACCGCGGCGATGCTGACGTCCATTTGCTGGCCGCGATTTTTTCCTACTGTCTCCAGCCAAGCTCCCGGCGGTAAGGCGTAGATGCATTCCTCAGGCACCATCGAATCGGGCGGCTGACCGCAAGGCACCAGGAAATCAAAATGAACCAGCCCGTTGCCGGGCGGCGCGGTCACGCGAATGCGAAACAGGTGCTGCGCGCCTCCCGGTGCGCGTCGCCACTGCACCGTCAGATCCGCCAGGTTCACCGGGTAAAGCGCGCCGGCAAACGGATAGACGATCGTCGGCTTGTCGGCCGCGTTGGTGTCGATGGGGCCGCCGAAGCGCGTCTCCGGCCTGGGCAAAGCCGGAACCTCCGGCGCGCGGTAACACGTCGGCCCGCAGTTCCACTCCGGGACCAAGGTCGGGCTCACGTGGTCGCCCCCGCCGATGTCCACGGCGGCGTCCGGGGTGCCGGGGCTGCCGCTGTCGATGGTCGACGCCGGCGTGTCGTCGGCGGCATCGACGCCGGCCGGGGCGAGCGCGCCAATGGTCTGCTGCGCCCGACCGCAACCAGCGGCCGTCAGCAGACCGCAGACCACCAAGCCCAGCAGGCCAAACCGCAGTCGGCCGACCGGGAGCAGCCGGGATGTCTGACGGCTTTTCATGTCAAACGTCCATCAAAACCAGCAGTGAAGGTTAGCGCTGATTCTCTTTCGGGGGTTGGTTCGGCTCATATTCTTCCCGACCGGGCGTTCAACGACTTTTCGACGCCCCGCCCTGCACGTCGAAGACGGCGCCGAAAGACAGGCCTGCCCGCGCGTAGGCGCGCGGCGTGCGCAGCACCGACGACGGCAGCCCGATCACCTGAAAGTCGTGCGGGCGCAGATTCAACACGGCGAAGGAATGGGCGGCCACGAAGCCGTGCGCACCCAGAGGCAACGTGTAATTGGCGCCGCCTTCCAGCACCGGCTCGGCGCTGAAGCTGCCGCCGCTGGTGGCGCGCAGGCCGCGCACGGTCTCGAACAGCAGATCGACGCCGCCGCCCAGGGTTGGCGCCAGCGTGCCTTTGGCGACGGGAAGGCGCCAGCCGGCGGCGGCGCGCAGCGCAACCGGCATATACGTGAACGTCCCGCCGTCGCTGTCGGGGATGGCCTCTGCCTTGACCGTGGTGCCGACAGTGGCCTGCGCGGAAAGAGCCAGGCGCATCCAGGCCAACTCGACGCCCAGGCCTGCACCTGGGGTCCACACGCTTGCCCCCGACGGTTCGCCGAAGGGCCCACCGACGTCGCCCACCGCGCCGATCAACAGCGCGCGCAGTCCGCGCCGTGCGGACGGCGGTGCTGGCGGCGGCGCCCGCACGAGCGCTTCGATCGGCGCCGTCGCCGGTGTCTCGTCGCGGTACTCGAGGTGGCGCAGGTAACGTTGAACGATCAGCGAAATGGTGTCCGCCAGGGCGGCGCAGGCGGCCGTGCCGCGATTGCCGTCGGCGTGCTTCCCAGGCTCTTCCGGCGCCAGCAATTCCAACGTTCGTTCCAAGACCGGGGCGCCGCCCGCTGAGATAAGTTCGACTCGGGTGGCGTTCGGCCCCAGTTGCGTCAGTACCAAGCGCGCGGGTTTGCCGCCGTCGGTTGCTGTCGAGTCGCTGATCATGCCGGGCAAGCGCGCGTTGATCGCCGACGTCACCTGATCGGCGGTCGGGCAATCAGCGCCGCGCTGCGCATTCACCCGAATCACCTCTATCTTCGCCAGCGGCGATCCGGGCGGTTGATCGGGCGCCGGTGGGGCGGCCAGTGCGGTCAGCAGCGGCGCGATTTGGCAAGCCCAGACCAGCGACGGCACGAGTGCATTATGCCCGGGCGGGCACGCTTGAGCGGACCAACCTGCCGGAAAGGGCGCTTCGAAGGCGCCAACGTTCCTTGCAAAAGCGGGCTTGCCCGGGCCAAAATTAGGTCCTTGTCGCGCGGTGCTGTTCCCCGCTTGTCGCTGCTGGCGCTTGGGTGCGTGTGCATCGGCGCGCTGCCGTCGCCGGCGCGCGCAGACAACTGTCAGCTGTTGCGGTTTAGCTTCCAGCCAGATTGCTTTCGCTCCGCCGACGGTGTGACCTGCGTCCAATCGGTCGACAAGCTGGACCTGGGTCCACAGATCGCCGTCTGGGTGGAGACCGCCGATCACCAGTTCGTCGACACGCTGATGGTGACCAACACGGTGGCGGCGCGCGGTCTCGGCAATCGTCCCGGCGAATGGAATTTCCTCTCCGGGCCAAAGTTTCCTTATGGCAAGCGGCAGATGGCCCTGCCCATCTGGGCCCACGCCCGCAACCACCTTTACCCGCAGGTCGTCATGCAAGACGGGATGGAAGATTGGCTCGGCTGGCACGAGTCGATCTCGTCCGAGGATCTTTATTACTGCCGCCCGGTGCGGGCGCAGGAGATCGACGTCGACGCCATCACTTGCCCGACCAAGTTCAACAGCGCCAAGGGCAAGATCGATCCGACGCTGCCGATGGTGTACTACCCGCCGCGCAACGATCTGACGGCGTTCACTAGCCGCGACTGCGATCTGCCGTACGCCCAGCTGCCGTGCCCGCGCAGCGGTGAAATGTATTCGACGATGAACGATCTCGACGCGGTGGCGGCGGCGACGCCCGCGTACGGACGGCCTTACAGCGGCACCTGGCCCATCCCGGCCACCCAGGCGCCGGGTGACTATGCGCTGATGATCGAGGTGAACAAGGAATATGACGTCAACGCCGCCCACACCCACCCGGCATTTGAGGACCCGCGGTTGCTCGGCTACGGTATCAACAACAACTTTGGCCAGCCGGCGGTGGTGTGGCGCGTGCCGTTCGACGTGACCAATCCAAGGGAGGTGGCGGCGGATCAGATTTACGGCTACGGCGCCTGGGACGGCGCGAATGGCGCCATTGCGCCCCGCGATCAGACCATCACCGCCGGCGTGGCCGGAGCGGGCGAGGGGCGGTTGATGACAATCCGTGGGGCGAACGGAACCAGCGGTCGCGTGCTGGTCAGCGTCGAGCAATGCGACACCGTCGAGCCTCCTGTTCCGGACGGCGGCGAGGGCAGCGACGCGAGGGGCTTGGGTGGCCGCGGCGGCGGTGGTGGCGCGGATGGCGCGACGGTCTGCGACGACACCAGCGAGCTGTCGCCCGTGTCGGACCTCAGCATTGACCCCACGACGCTGACGGCGACCACCGTTCGCGTGGTGTTCACGGGCGCTCCCAGCGCGTCGCAGCCGTCCGACTATGAAGTGCGCTACAGCGTCGGTAAGTCATTGACCGATGACGATTTTTTGCACCAGGCGATCAGCGCCCCGCAGGTCATGCTGGACGGAGGCGGGACCTCGGTGTCGGTGGTGCTGCCCGATCTAAAGCCGTCCACGTCGTACGCGGTGGGCGTCAAGTACCAGGGCGATTGCGCCCGCAAGTCGCAGCTGGCCTGGATCACCTTCGACACCACCGGCGCCAAGTTCAAGCAGCTGTCCGGTTGCTTCATCGCCACGGCGGCCTACGGGTCAGCGCTCGATCCGGCGGTGGATGCCATGCGCCAGGTGCGCGATGACCTCACCAGGCGCAGCCCTCTCTTCGCCGCCGCCGCGGATCTGTACTATCGGTCGGGTCCGGCCGCGGCGGCGGTCCTGAAACAAAGCCAGACCGCCCGGGCCGTGGTTCGCCGGCTTTTGGGCCCCGCGGCCGCCCTTGCAACAATTGCAGCTGGGCGTTGACTTTCGGATCGGTCTCCCTATAATCCTCGCCTTCCCGCCGGGACCCCCTTGGCGGGCGCCGTCTGCCCGACGGGAGCGGCGCGAGACAGAGACCCAGTTTTTCGACGTTTTTTCGAGGTTCTCATCCAGCATGCCCACCATCAATCAGCTCGTGAAGTTCGGCCGGGAAGCCGTCCGCCGCAAGACCAACTCGCCGGCGCTCAAGGCCTGCCCGCAACGTCGCGGTGTCTGCGTGCGCGTGTACACGACGACCCCCAAGAAACCGAACTCGGCGCTGCGCAAGGTGGCGCGCGTACGGCTGACCAACGGGATGGAAGTGACCACGTACATCCCGGGTGAAGGGCACAACCTGCAAGAGCACTCGGTGGTGTTGATCCGCGGTGGCCGTGTCAAGGACCTGCCGGGCGTTCGCTACCACATCATTCGCGGCACGCTGGACACTTCGGGCGTGACCAATCGGCGTCAGGGGCGTTCGAAGTACGGCGCCAAACGACCCAAGTAACGACCAGCCGGACTAGGAATAAGAGATGCCACGCAAAGGTGAAGTCCCGAAGCGCAAGCCGCTTCCCGATCCCAAGTTCACTGACCAGCCCACGGACACGCGCCGCCGGGTGACCAAGTTCGTGAACACCGTCATGGAGTCCGGCAAGAAGGCCATCGCCGAGCGCATCGTCTATCGCGCGTTCGACATCATGGCCGAAAAAGCCAAAGAGGATCCAGTCAAGGTCTGGGACCGCGCTCTCGGCAACGTTCAACCCAAGGTCGAGGTCAAATCTCGCCGGGTGGGCGGCGCCACCTACCAGGTTCCGGTTGATGTTCGTCCCGATCGGGCGATGGCGCTGGGGATGCGGTGGATCATCAAAGCGGCGCGCGAGCGTTCGGATGGCCGCACCATGCAGGAGAAGCTGGCCTCCGAGCTTCTGGATGCGTCGTCGAACAAGGGCAACTCGGTCAAGAAGCGTGAAGACACGCACAAGATGGCCGAGGCCAACAAAGCCTTCGCCCACTATCGTTGGTAGTCGCGCTGGCGATTGAAGAATTTAGGTTTACAATCAGGAGCTTTTTGTAGTTAGTACGGTCGAAAATAGGGTGGAAGCATCAGGGCAGCGGCCACCAGCCTGAAGGCGTGAGCTGAGCGGTTCGAATCGAATAGATCGACCTCTCGGAACATTCTTCCAGCCTGGCAACCATCGCCTCGACGAATCTTCCGCCCGCTTGATAACCAACGACGGACCTGGCGGTCGCCACCCCGGAGAGACACTCTGAGGCGGCGATTGTCTGCGCGTCGGAAAGGCACTCGGAAGTCGTGGCTCGTTCGTTCCCCATCTCATCGACCCGAAACATCGGGATCATGGCGCACATTGATGCGGGAAAGACCACGACTACCGAGCGGATCCTTTATTACACCGGCGTCTCTCACAAGATCGGCGAAGTCCACGAAGGCACCGCCACGATGGACTGGATGGAGCAGGAGCAAGAGCGCGGCATCACCATCACCGCCGCCTCGACCACCTGCTTCTGGCGCGACCACCGCATCAACATCATCGACACCCCCGGGCACGTCGACTTCACCATCGAGGTTGAGCGCAGCCTGCGCGTCCTGGACGGTGCCGTGGCGGTGTTCTGCGCCGTGGGCGGCGTCGAGCCGCAGTCCGAGACGGTGTGGCGCCAGGCCGACAAGTACCGCGTCCCGCGCGTTGCCTTCATCAACAAGTGCGATCGCACCGGCGCCAACCCCGATCACGCGGTCGAGCAGATCCGCGAGCGCCTGAAGGCGCACCCGCTGGTCATCCAGATCCCCGACGGTCTGGAAGACGACTTCACCGGCGTAGTCGATCTGGTGCGTATGCGCCACCTGCACTGGACCGACGACACCATGGGCGCCGCGTTCGACGACCGCGAACCGGAAGGCGACCTGCGTGACGCCGCGCTGGCCGCGCGCGCCGCGCTGGTCGAGGCCGTGGGCGAGGTCGACGACGAGGTGATGGCGCACTATCTGGACGGCCGTCCGGTCGACGCCGCGCTGCTGACCGCCGGCATTCGTCGGGCCACCGTGGCCGGCAAGGCCGTGCCGGTGCTGATGGGCGCTGCCTTCAAGAACAAGGGCGTGCAGCCGCTGCTGGACGCCGTGGTGGATTTTCTCCCGTCGCCGATCGACATCGCCGCCGTGGTCGGCAAGGACGCCGACGGTCACGAGACCTCGCGCGCCGCCAACGACGAGGCGCCGTTCTCGGCGCTGGCGTTCAAGATCATGAATGACCCGTTCGTCGGCCAGTTGACCTACTTCCGGGTTTACTCGGGAAAGCTGGAGACGGGCGCGACTATCTACAACGCCACCAAGGGCAAGCGCGAGCGCATCGGGCGCCTCCTGCGCATGCACGCCAACAAGCGCGAGGACATCAAAGAGGTGACGTGCGGGAACATCGCCGCCGCCGCCGGCCTGCGGGTCACCACCACCGGCGACACGCTGTGCGACGCCCAGGCTCCGGTTGTTCTGGAGCTGATGGAGTTCCCGGCGCCGGTCATCTCGATCGCCATCGAGCCTAAAACCCAAGCCAACCAGGACAAGCTCGGCCTGGCGCTGGCCAAGCTGGCGGTGGAAGACCCGTCTTTCAGCGTGAAGACCGACGCCGAGACCGGCCAGACGCTGATCTCCGGCATGGGCGAGCTGCACCTGGAGATCATCGTCGATCGCCTGGTGCGCGAGTTCAAAGTCGAGGCCTACGTCGGCCGCCCGCAGGTGGCGTATCGCGAGACCATCAGCCACGACGGCCAGGCCGAGGGCAAATTCATTCGCCAGACCGCCGGGCGCGGCCAGTACGGGCACGTCGTCCTGCGCGTCGAGCCGGCGGCCGGTCGCGGGATCATCTTCGAGGACGCCACCGTCGGCGGCACCGTCCCGCGCGAGTTCATCCCGTCGGTCGAGAAGGGCGTGCGCGAATCGCTGTCGCGGGGCGTGCTGGCCGGCTACCCGATGATCGACGTCCAGGTGACGTTGACCGGCGGCAGCTTTCACGAGCTTGACTCCAGCGAGCAGGCGTTTCAGATCGCCGGCTCGATGGGCGCGCAAGCGGCGGCCCGTGAGGCGGCGCCGGTGCTGATGGAGCCTCTCATGTCCGTCGAGGTGCTGACCCCCGATGATTTCATGGGCGAGGTGATGGGCAACCTGTCGGCGCGCCGCGGGCGGGTGTCGGGCATGGAAGCGCGCGGATCAGCACAAGCGATCGCCGCGGAGGTTCCCTTGGCGACGATGTTCGGGTATTCAACCGACGTCCGTTCCATGACCCAGGGCCGGGCGACGTACACGATGCAGTTCTCGCGCTATGCCCCGGTGCCCACTCAAGTCAGCGAGTCAATTGTCGAACGCATGCGCGGATAGCCGGCGCATTTAAAGAGGACAAGAAATGGCCAAAGAAAAATTCGTTCGGAACAAACCGCACCTGAACATCGGGACGATCGGACACGTCGACCACGGGAAGACGACGCTGACGGCGGCGATCACCAAGGTGCTGGCGAAGAAGGGCGGGGCGAAGTTCCTGGCGTAC
>DATATI010000094.1 GCA_036268875.1 Polyangia bacterium
AGGCCAGCAGTTCGTCCAGCTCTTCGACGCGCCGGATGCCAAGCGACTTGTCGCGGCCGTCGGGCGCGTAGGGATCGTAGTACGCGACGTCCATCCCCAGCGCCTTGGCCCGCAGCGCCGCCGCCGAGCCGATCCGCCCCAGGCCAATGATGGCGAACACCCGCCCTCGCAGCCGCGGAAGCGGCGCGGCGTGCGAATAGCTCCAATCGTCGCCGCCGGCGCGCAGCCGCGAATTCAGCAGCGAAATGCCGCGGGCCAGCGAAAGCGCCATGCCAATCGCCGAGTCGGCCACTTCCTCGGTGCCGTAATCGGGCACGTTGGCCACCGGAATGCCTTGCTCGCGGGCCGCGCGATAATCGACGTTGTCGTAACCCACGCCGCAACGGACGATCAGCTTGCACTGTTTGAGCCGTGCGATCGACTTGGCGGTGAACCTCAAGCAGTGGTAAATCATCACCGCGTCGGCGTCTTCGATCTGGCCCGCCAGTTCGTCTTCGTGCTGGGCTTGCAGGCAGGCGACGTGCGCCAGATCGCCGAGGATCTCCTTCTCGGCGTCAGGTGAATGGGTCAGAAAATCAGTGATGGCGACCTTGAAACGCGGCGGCATGGGGGCTCCTCGAAGATGCTGCAAAACTTGGCCGCAGCTTATCGGAGACGCATGGCGCGAGCAATGGCCGGCCGGAAGCAAACAGGGCTTGCGGCAACGGAAATCGCCCAAATCGGATGAACGTTCACCCGTCCTGGCCCAAGCCGCCAGACGCCTACAATCAAGCCGCTTCTGCGTTTCACTTTCGAGCATCCGACGTTCCATCTCCTCACTCCTAACTCTCAACCCCACGGAACCTCCGCCATGCCATCCAACTCCGCCGCGTCCGAAACGCCTCACGTCTGGGATTTTTCCGTCAATCCGCATCGTCCGGAAGCGCTCTCCCCCGACGTCACGGTGCGGCTGGCGCACGAAGTGGCGCCGGCCGAGGCGCGCTGGCTGGCCGACGACCGAATCGCGGTGGGCGCGGTGACGATCGTGGCCGGGACCGAAGGCGCCGGCAAGAGCTTCATCGCGGCCGAGCTGGCGGCCCGCATGGCGCGAGGCGCCGGCGCCGCCTCGACGTCGGGCGGGGCGGCGGTCTATGCGCATGGCGCCGATCTGGCGCCCGGCTGGCTGCGGGCCCGGCTCGACGCGGCGGGCGCCCAGCCCGACCGCGTGGCGCTGCTCGAGCTGGCCTGGCCGACCAGGACCGACGAGCCGACCCTCGGCGAGCTGCTCGGTCGGCTGGCCGCGGCGGCCTCGGTCGCCACGGCATCGCCCGATTGCCGGCTGTTGATCGTCGACCATCTGGAGCTGTGGGCCGGCGAGCTCGATCGAGCGGCGTCGCTGGCCCGGATGAACTACGTGCTCGGCAAGCTGGCCCAGCTCGCCGCGCGGTTGGAGCTCGCCGTCGTCGTGCTGGTCCGGTTGCAAAGCCGCGGCGGCCAGGCGGCGGCCCGCGAACTGGGCCGCGTCTCGTCGATCGCGCCGGTGGTCTGGCTGGTCGCCGAAGACGAGGACCGCGCGGACCGCCGGCTGCTCGTCAACGTCAAGAACAACCTCGGCCCCAAGCGGCCGGGCGCCGCCTTTCAGATCGCCGACAATCGCATTGTCTGGGCGCCGGGCGAGGTCGAAGTCGCGGCGCCCGAGATCCTTTCGCCCGCGGCGGCTTGGGTATCGTTCCGGCAAGAGCGGACGGCCGCGATCCAATGGCTGCTGTCGGCCTTGGGCGACGGCCCGTTGGAATCGACCGAGCTTTTCGCCCAGGCGGCGTCGTGCGGCATTTCGGCGCGCACCCTGCGCCGCGCGGCGAAGAGCCTGGGCCTGGCGCCTCACAAGCAAGGCTTCAAGGGCAGGTGGATTTGGCGGCTGCCGGACGAGGCGGAGACGAAGCAAGCGGCGGAGCGCGGGGCGGACGAGGCGGTTGGCAACAACGGCAGGCCGCGCCTGCGAGGCGGCTGCGTCTCGATGAGCACTTCGCGGCGAAAACGGGCCTGGGAACACGAAGATGGCCCCTCGTCAGGTGACATCTTCGACGAAGATGGCCACATCGCCGCCATCCTCGCGATGGCGGGCGGATGAGCGGGGGTAGCACGGCAGGCGCAAGATTCGAGAGCCCACCCGCGCAGCACTCGTTGTGCTACACAGGTTCACCCACCTTTGATCGCTGGCGCGATCTGTGGAATCGAGGCGCGATGCATTTGGGGAATTCAGGGCAAATGCATGGGGCTGCTCAGTTTTTATTTAGCCCAGGCATTTATGCCTCAGTATTACCCACATTTTTACAATTCTCGATCGCGGTCGCAAAACGCGAAAGTGTTGCGGTGCAAGCATTAGCGGCTTTGTCTTGGGTTTGGCAAGAAAAGTGCGTGGATGAATTTGATCGTGCCAGGGAACCAAGGCGGGTTGTTTTGACGCATTCGGAGGAGCGTCGTCACTCGCATGCACGGAGGTGCTGGCATGGCCTTGGCGATGGTGATTTCCAAGTGGGCGGAGGAGCAGTTCGGCGTTTGCGAACTGGGGGACCGGCGGAGGACGAAACGCGTGATTAAATTGGCAGTCCAAGCGGCGACCATGCCCGACGCCTCGACGCCCAAACAAACCGAGGGCTGGAGCGATTGCAAAGCCGCCTATCGTTTGTTCGCCCATCCGGACGTCACGTTCGAAGCGTTGACCGCCCCGCACTGCGCCATGAGTCGCGCCGTCGGGTCGGGCGTCTGGCTGGTGATCAACGATACCACGGAAATCAACTTCGGATACGATCGCGAACTGCCGGGCGTAGGACGCGTGGGGAGCGATCAAGCACGCGGGTTTTATCTGCACACGGCGATGATGGTTTCGGCCGAGAACGAGGAAATCGTGGGCGTGGCGGGCCAAGATTTGTACGTGCGGCCCCTGAAGAAAGTGAGGCGCGTCAGCTCGCATCGCCGCAAAAAGCTGAAGCGGGAGACCGACATGTGGGGCCGCGTGATCGATCGCGTCGGGCCGCCCCCCGCCGAGGCCCGGTTGATTCACGTGTGCGATCGCGGCGCCGACAATTTCGACGTCTATTGCCATCTGCTTCAACAGTCCGCAGGCTGGGTGATTCGCGCGGCGCAACTGAAACGACAAGTGCTGAGCGCCTCGGGCGGCGAAGGTTCTTTGGACGACGTGGTGCGTGCCGCGCCGTTGCTGGGGACTTACGAGTTGCAGGTGCGCGCCAATCGCGATCAGCCTGCCAGGACGGCCTCGATCGAAGTTCGCTCCACGCGGTTGATCATGCCGCGACCGCGAACCGGCGTCAGCCGTTACGTCCGCGATCGCGGCGTGACGGAGATCGCCATGTGGGTGGTGGAAGCGCGCGAGACGAATCCGCCGCGGGGCGTGAAAGCGTTGCGTTGGGTGTTGCTGACCTCGGAGGAAGTGCGGGGATTCGACGACGCCTGGCGGATCATCGAGTGGTACGAGAAGCGGCCGTTGATCGAGGAGTATCATAAGTGCCTCAAGACGGGCTGCCGCGTCGAAGAGCGACTCTATCGAAGCGGCGACCGTTTGGCTCCGGTGATCGGGTTGTTGAGCGTGCTGGCCGTTCGCCTGTTGCAATTGAAAATGGCGGCGCGTCGCGATCCCGAGCAACCGGCGGCCGAAGTGGTCCCTCGAGATTGGCTCGCTGCAGTGCCCTTGTTGCTGAAGAAGCGCAAACCGATCAAAACCGTGCGAGACTTCTTCCGCGGCCTTGCGCAACTCGGCGGCTTCTTGGGCCGCAAAGGCGACGGCGAACCCGGCTGGCAAACCATTTGGGGCGGCCTTGAAAAACTGCTGCTCTGTCTCCGCGGCGCGGAGATCCTCGCGAAAAGATGTGGGTAATACTGAGGGCGCAGCCCTGGGAATTGGGACCGCGACGATCTATCGAAGCCCCAACGGGGCGTGACCGGCGGAGCGACTGCACCGATGCAACGAGCCAGCGACGACGAAAGGCGCTCACGCAGTGTCGTCCGACCCCGTTGGGGTCGACAACGAAATTGCGTGTTGCGATTTCCCAGGGCTGCGCCCTCAGTATTACCCACATTTTTACAATTCTCGATCGCGGTCGCAAAACGCGAAAGTGTTGCGGTGCAAGCATTAGCGGCTTTGTCTTGGGTTTGGCAAGAAAAGTGCGTGGATGAGGTGGATCGTGCCAGGGAACCAA
>DATATI010000095.1 GCA_036268875.1 Polyangia bacterium
GTTGGCGCTGATCGTCCCGACCTGCGCCACGTCCTTCTGGCCCTTGGTCGGCTTGGAGATCTTCTTCAGCGCCTCGACGATCTTCTCGACCGCCTTGTCGATGCCGCGCTTGAGCTCGATGGGGCTGTGACCGGCCGCCACCATGCGCGCGCCCTCGCGGAAGATCGCCTGCGCGAGCACGGTCGCCGTCGTCGTGCCGTCGCCGGCGATGTCCGACGTCTTGGAGGCGACCTCCTTGACCATCTGCGCGCCGAGGTTCGCGAACTTGTCCTCGAGCTCGATCTCCTTGGCGACGGTGACGCCGTCCTTGGTCACCGTGGGAGCGCCCCACGACTTCTCGATGACGACGTTGCGGCCACGCGGCCCGAGCGTCGCCTTGACCGTGTCGGCCAGGATGTCGCCGATGACGGTCTCGCCGTTGGCGCTGATGGTGCCGACCTGAGCGATCTCGGTCTTGCCCTTGGTGGGCTTCGACTGATCCTTCAGACTTTCGACGATGCGGGCCACGGCGGCGTCGACGCCGCGCTTGATGTCCATCGGGTTGTGCCCGGCGGCCACCAGCTTGCTGCCCTCGGTATAGATGGCCTGCGCCAGCACGGTGGCGGTGGTGGTGCCGTCGCCGGCAATGTCAGAGGTCTTGGAGGCGACCTCCTTCACCATCTGCGCGCCCATGTTGGCCAGCTTGTCCTCGAGCTCGATCTCCTTGGCGACGGTGACGCCGTCCTTGGTGACTGTCGGTGAACCCCAGGACTTCTCGATGATGACGTTGCGGCCCCGCGGCCCCAGCGTGACCTTGACCGTATTGGCCAGAATGTTCAGGCCCTGCGCGATGCTGTGCCGGGCCGCTTGCGAAAAGACGATATCTTTGGCTGCCATGACGATTTCTCCGTTTTCCTTGTGTTTCGGTTACTCGATCACCGCAAGGATGTCGTCCTCGCGCAAAATCAGATGCTCGGTGCCGTCGATCTTGATCTCATTGCCCGAGTATTTTGAAAACAGGATCTTGTCGCCGGCCTTCACCTCAAGCTTGCGCAGCGAACCGTTGTCCTGAATCTTGCCGTTGCCCACGGCCACCACCAGCGCCTCCATCGGCTTTTCCTTGGCGGAGTCGGGGATGAAAAGACCGCCGGCGGTCTTGGTCTGTTCTTCGAGGCGCTTGACCAGAATTCGATCGTAAAGGGGTCGGATCTTCATTGGCTGTTCTCCTTGTTAAACAAAAAGGAAGCCGGCGCCTACGCGGCGCTGGCCTCGGTCTTCTTGGCTTTGGTCGTGGTCTTGGTGGTGGAGGTCGACGTGCTGGCCGCTTCTTTTGAAGTGGAGTCCTTGCTCGCCCCCTGATCCTTGGCGCCGTTCGGCTTGGGCCCGGCGTAAAGGTCCGAGTACCAGCCGCCACCCTTCAATTGAAAGGACGTCTGGCTGATCAGCTTTTCAACTTTCTTTGCCTTGCACTTCGGGCAGGTACGAATCGGCTTGTCGGACATCTTTTGCCACTCTTCGAACTGGTGGCCGCAGGCAGCGCAGGCGTATTCATAGATGGGCATAACAGCTCCGTTCCGGTTGCGCGGCATAGCTTAAGCGCCAAGCCTCCGCTGTCAAGCGACCTTCGAGAGTGCCAAATTTCCTGGTAATTGGTAATTAAAATAAATACTTAAGTCCATGTTTCCAAGCTGCCACCAAAGAAAAATGCCCACCCGAGCCGGCTGCCGTGGCTGATGCCGTTCACCCGCCGGGGTGGCCATCGCCTCGGGGCTACGCGCACGGGATGCTGGCCAGCGGCAAGCTGTTGGCAGTGGCCGGGCAGATTGGCGCTGACCAACACGGCCGATTGGTGTCGGACGAATTTCCGGATCAATTCGCGGCGGCACTCGCTAATGTGCTGGCCGTGGTGACAGCGGCTGGAGGCACGGCGCACGATATCGTGTCGATGACCGTGTTCGTGGTCGACAAGCAGCACTATCTGGATTCGCGCCCGGCGCTGGCCCAGCGCTGGCAAAAGCACCTCGGCCGCCACTATCCCGCGATGACGCTGGTTGAAGTGAAGGGACTGGTCGACGCCGGCGCCCAGGTCGAGATCCAGGCCCTTGCGGTGTTGGCTTCCTGATGCCACCAACGACGTTCCTCTTTCAGCAGCGGCCGGGCGGCGTCGCTGTGCTGAGGTTGAACCGCCCCGCCCGCCTCAACGCGCTGACCTTCGACGTTTACCGCGAGCTGCACGAGACCTTTCGCGCCCTGCAAGATCTGCCCGACGTTCGCGCGCTGGTGATCACCGGCGCCGGCAAAGGGTTCTGCTCGGGCGGAGACATCAACGAGGTGGTCGAGAAGCTGACCCGGATGCCTTCGGTGGATCTGCTGCGGTTCACCCGTCTGACCGGCCAGGTCGTGCTGGCCATGCGCCAGCTGCGCACGCCGATCATCGCCGCCATCAATGGCGCCGCGGTGGGTGGCGGCGCGGTGATCGCGCTCGGGGCCGACATTCGTCTGGCGTCGGAGAGCGCCCGCATCGGTTTCGTTTTCCCGCGCCTCGGCCTCTGCGGCGCGGACATGGGCGCGTCGTGGTTGTTGCCGCGGATCATCGGGGCCGGCCGCGCCGCCGAGCTTTTGCTCACCGGCGAGGTTCTGGACGCCTATGCCGCCGACAAGATCGGCCTCGTCAATCGCGTGGTACCCAGCGAACAACTGCAAGGCGAAGCCGAGGCACTGGCAGCGCGGCTGGCCGTCGGGCCGTCGCTGGCGCACGCCATGACCAAAGAAATGTTGAACCGCGAGGCCCACATGGATCTGGCATCCGCGATCGAAGCGGAGGCCCAGGCCCAGCAGATCTGCCTACAATCAAGGGATTTTCGCGAGGCTTACCAAGCGGTGGTCCGCCGCCGGCCACCCAAGTTCGAAGGCCGCTGACCGCCCGCGCGCCTCGCCCCTCAAGTGCGAGTGGCGAACCCACGATGTCGAGGGAGTGGACGAGCGTTTTCATCATGGCCGAAGCCGTGCCTTGATGTCGGTCGCGCTGGCTGCTGCCTGGACAACCCTGGCCGCAAGCTGCGTGGATCTGAGCGTGCCTCTCGACGACGCCAGTTCGGGCCAGCCGGGCACGGCAAATCCCGGGTCCGACGCCGGGTCGAGACCGCCAGTGGTCGACGCCTCGCGGGATCCCGATCCGATCGTCGAAGACCTGGCCACGCCGCCGCTCGCCGACGGCACGTCGTTGGCGGATGGTCTGGTGGCACACTGGCTGCTGGACGAAGACCAGGGTTCGCGCTTTGAAGACCTGGGCGCCGCTGGGCCCGGCTGGGCGCTGGAAGGCGCGTCGTGGATGACCGCCGATCTGCCCGCGCCGCTCGGCTCGGGGGACAAGAGCGCGCTGCGCTTTGACGGCGCCAACGCCTACGCCACGCTGGGCGTCCAAGGATTGCCGGCCAACGGCGAGCCGCGCACGATCTCTCTCTGGTTCAATCTGGCCAAGGACCCCACCATCCAGCAGGACTTCATCAGCCTCACCGACGGCGTGGGAACGGCGCTGAACCTCAGCGTTCGCAACGGCCTCTTGGTGGCGGCTGGTTGGGGCGGCGCCGTTCTGGTCAGCGTGACCTCGCCTGGCACGGGCGAGTGGCATCACCTGGCGTACAGCTTTGACAAGACGGCGAACCGCCTCTATCTCGACGGCGCGTTGATGGCCCTCGGGACAGCGGTCCCGCAAAAAGGTCCGGTGGCCGAGGGCTGGCTGGCCAGCTCTCGCGCCCGCACCGATTTCTTCGCTGGCAAGCTGGACGACATTCGCATCTACGATCGGGCACTGACGAACGGCGAGGTCAACGCTCTGGCCAATGGCGTCCCGGTCCCCGCGCCCAGCGGTCCGCGCGACGCCGCCGCCCAACCGCCCATCCGCAACCTGGTCGGCTACTGGAAGTTCGACGAGGCAGTGCCGAGCGGGAGCTTCGTCGATTCATCGGGCAACGGCCTCACCGCCAAAGGCGTGCACAACCCGCAACCGGCGGCCGGCGCGCCCCGCCTGGCGTTTCCGAACCCGCATAGTCTCAGCTTCAGCGGCAATCAATGCGCGATCGTCGACAACCCGGCGGCGCTGAATTTTGCCGGCCTCATCACATTGACAGCCTGGGTGAACATCAGCACCCGCTCTGGCACGCAGACCATCATCGCCCACGGACCAGCCGACACCGAGACCGGACTGCGCCTGGACGGAAACGCGTACGTCATCTACTCGGCGTCAGGGAACAACAGCCATCGGGCGACCTTTCCCATCCCCGCCGAAGACGTCGGCTCGTGGGTTCACCTGGCGGGCAGCTATGACGGGATGACCTGGAGGCTATACCGCAACGGCGATCAGGTGGGCGCCAGCAACGACAGCGTCGGGGCTCTCTTGGTGAATGGCAACTGGTCGATGGGCGGCAACGGGACCTGCAGCGATCGGTTTTATCGCGGCGGCATGGACGACGTCCGGATCTATCACGGCGATGTCAGCGCGGCTGACGTGGCGCGCATCGCCGCCGGCACAGATTAGCCGGCGCCAGGTTCGGCGCGGCGTTTGCGCTAAAGTGCGCGCCATGCAGCCGTTCACCTTGCCCGCGCACGAAGCGCTGCGCGTCCAGGCCCGGGCCTTCGCCGACGCGCACGACGGCGCCGCCACGGCGGATCGGGCGCCGGCACTGGTGCGCGCGCTGGGCGATGCCAGCTTGCTGGCGGTGGGCCTGCCGTCGACCGAGGCGGCCGCGACCGCTGCGCTGGCGCTGGTCGTGCTGCGTGAGGAACTCGCGCGCGCTTCTGCGTTGGTGGATGCGCTCTTTGCCGTCCAGGCGCTGGTCGCGTTGCCGATCGCAGCGGCGGGCGACCCGGCGATGCGCGCGCGCTGGCTGCCGGCGCTGGCTTCCGGGGCGGCCGTCGGCGCCTTCGCCCTGACCGAGGTCGAGGCAGGATCGGATCTCGGCGCGCTCAGCACCACCGCTCGGCGCGACGGCCCTGGCGGGGGCTATCGCCTGGACGGCGAGAAGTGTTTGATCTCGAACGCCGGGATCGCTTCGGTCTACGTGGTCTTCGCCCGCACCGGCGGCCCGGACGATCGGCGGCCACTCTCGGCGTTCGTGGTGCCGGCGGAGGCACCTGGGTTGTCGACCACGCCGGTGGCGCTGGCGGTAGCGCACCCGATCGGAAACCTGCGCCTGGAAGGGGTGCGCCTCAGCGAATCGGCGCGCCTCGGTGCCGAAGGCGACGGCCTGCGGCTGGCGCTGGCCACGCTGACCCTGATGCGGCCGACAGTGGGAGCCGCGGCTTGCGGTTTGGCCCGCCGGGCGCTGGATGAGGCGTGCGCCTTCGTTCGTCGTCGCCGCACTTTCGGCCAGGCACTGGTCGAGCGCGATTCGGTGCAGATGGCCCTGGCGGACATGGCCACGTCGCTGGACGCCGCGCGCCTGCTGGTTTATCGCGCCGCCTGGCTGCACGACGGCGGGGGCGCGCCCGGCAGCGACGAACGTTTTGCCGCCGAATCGTCGATGGCCAAGCTGTTCGCGACCGAAGCCGCACAGCAGATCGTCGACCGGGCCGTGCAGCTGCACGGCGGCCGGGGCGTCGTGCAAGGCGTGACCGTCGAACGCCTGTACCGGGAAGTGCGGGCCCTGCGGATCTACGAAGGAACCAGCGAGATCCACAAGCTGATCATCGCCCGGGGCCTGCTGGGCCGCTGATCGCGGCGGCGTCCCATTGCCGTCGCACCTCGTAGGCCGCGAGGGCCACGCAGGTCGACAGGTTCAACGACCGCAGCGCCGGATCCTGCATCGGGATCTCAACCGTCTCGGAGGCGTGGCGGGCGAGAATCTCGTCGGGCAAGCCGACGCTTTCGCAGCCGAAGATCAGGACACACGGCCGTGGGTAAGCGACGCTCTGGAATTGGCGAGCGGTCCGCGGCCCGAAGAACGACGGCGCGCCCAGCCGCGGCAGGGCCGCTTCGAACGACGCCCAATCGAGCCACACCACTGGCTGCACGCGCGGCCAATAGTCCAGCCCGGCGCGGCGCACCTGCTTGTCGTCCAGCGAAAATCCCAGCGGGCGGATCAAATGCAGCTGCGCGCCGGCAGCCAGGCAGGTGCGGCCGGCGTTGCCGGTGTTCCAGTGAATCTCTGGCGCCACCAGCGCCACGTGCAGATCGGCCATGCGCCGCCGACGCTAGCAGAACAAGACAGAGGCCACCGCGGTTTGGTAGACCACCGTCGATGATCCGGTTGGATGCGCTTTTGGCGCGCAACCTTGGCTGTTCGAAGACGGCGGCGGCGGCGCTGCTGGCCGCCGGGCGGGTGCGCGACGACGGGGGGCAAATCCTGGCCGATCGCCGCCGCGGCATCGACGAGGCGACGCTGCCGTTTTCGGTGGCTGTCGACGACCAGCCGCGCGCGCTGGTGGCGGTGGCGCACGTGCTGCTGAACAAGCCGCTGGGCGTGGTGACGGCGCTGCGCGATCCGGTGCACCGCACGGCGTACCAGCTGCTGCGCGACGCCCCCTTGCACGGTGAGCTGCGGCCGGTCGGTCGCCTGGACCTCGACACCACCGGCCTTCTTTTGTGGACTACCGAAGGCGCGTGGGTTCAGCGCCTGACCCATCCCAAGCGCCAGGTCCCGCGCACCTACCAGGCCGCCCTGGCCTGCCCGCATCAGCCATTGCCATCCGTGCTGGTGCTGGACGACGGCCACCAGCCACGGATCGAAAACCTGGCTGCCCTGCCAGCGTCCGATCGTCACCCGTCGCTGGTGGCGCCGCCCGAAAGCGCCGCCTTTGCGTCAATCACCGTCGTCGGCGGCGCCTATCACGAGGTGCGGCGTATCTTCGCCGCCCTGGGCAGCCACGTCCTGGGCTTGTGTCGGGTCGGTTTTGGCCGTCTGGCCTTGCCGACCGACCTGGAAATGGGCAGATTTCAGCCGGTCGACATTACAAAAGCGGTCTGACACCGCGCCGCACTGCCTGGTTTTTTTTCGAGGTAAAACGGTCACTAGACGACGCCGGCCCGATCAGCTAGCTTAGCTGGGTTCTGGTTCGCCAAGGAGGAACG
The DNA here is from genome assembly GCA_036268875.1 of Polyangia bacterium. Classification (GTDB taxonomy): domain Bacteria; phylum Myxococcota_A; class Polyangia; order Fen-1088; family Fen-1088; genus DATKEU01. Next base: position 7,049 of record DATATI010000095.1, read on the forward strand.
AAATGATCTGGGAAGCGCCTAAATTCGAAGAGATCAACATGAGCGCCGAAATCGGCGGGTACCAGAGCGAGGGCGATGACCCCATCGGCGACCTGCCGCCGGTCGTCACCGCGACCGCGCGCAGCGAAGACAACCACTAGTTTCTCGTGCGGATCCGCGTTCTCGGCTCTGCGGCCGGTGGCGGCTTCCCGCAGTGGAACTGCGGCTGTGAGAATTGCCAGGGCGTGCGCGCCGGCCGGCTGAAAGCCACCCCGCGCACGCAAGAAAGCATCGCCATCAGCGTCGGCGATGCCCCGGACGCTGACGATCGCTGGTTCCTGGTGAACGCTTCGCCAGAGATTCGCCAGCAGATCGAGAGTTTCCCGGGCCTGTGGCCGCGCCAGCCCCGCCACTCGCCGATCGCCGGGATCATCCTGACCAACGGGGACATGGACCACTGCCTGGGTCTGTTGTCGTTGCGTGAGTCGCATCCGCTGACCATCTACGCCACCGAGTCGGTGCGGCGTGGTTTCACCGAGGGCAACGTTCTTTATAAAACCCTGGAACGATTTCCCGGTCAGATCACCTGGATGCCGCTGCGGCCCGGGGCCGAGCAGCCGCTGTTGATCGACGGCCAGCGATCGAGTGGTCTCAGCATCCGCGCGGTTCCCGCGCCCGGCAAGCGGCCGTTGCACCTGGAGGGCCCAGGCTCGCCGCCGCCAGTTCCGGAAGACAACATCGGGGTGGTGATTCGACCGGCGGGAGGACGCGGCGGGCTGGCCTATTTCGCCGCAGCGGCGGGTCGCTCGCCGGCGGTGGACGAGGCGGTGGGCGCCGCCGATTGCGTGTTCTTCGACGGCACGTTCTGGTCCAGCGACGAGCTGATTGCCGCGGGTCTGGGCACCCGGCGCGCCGAGGAGATGGCGCACTGGCCGGTGGGCGGCGAGCACGGCAGCCTGGCCTGGTTGTCGCGCGCCCCGGCCCGGCGCAAGATCTTGATCCACGTGAACAACACCAACCCGCTGCTGCGCGACGATGGAAGCGAACGCGCCGCCACCACCGCCGCCGGCGTCGAGCTGGCCTATGACGGCATGGAGCTGACGCTGTGAGATGCGCCGCCGTCGGTTCATCGCTGCCGCTGCTGACGCCCGACGAATTGAGCTCCCGCCTGCGCTCGGAGGGCGCGAGCCGCTATCACGATCGCCACCCGGTTCACCAGCGCATGCACGCCGGCACGCTGACCCGGCGCGAGTTGCAGCTGTGGGTGCAAAACCGATTCTATTACCAGACCCGCATCCCCATCAAAGACGCCCTGATTTTGTCCAAGTCGGAGGACCCGGCCTTTCGCCGCAGCTGGATCCACCGTATCACCGACCACGACGGCGACAGCCCCGACTCGGGCGGCCTGGCGCTGTGGCTGCGGCTGGCGCAATCGGTGGGCCTGGATCGCGAGGCGGTGGCGGCGTGTCGGGACGTGTTGCCGGGCGTGCGTTTCGCCTGCGACGGTTATGTACAGCTGGTGCGCGACAGCCCTCTCGTGGTGGCGGTCGCCTCGTCGCTGACCGAGTTCTTCGCCCCTGACCTGATGTCGAAGCGCATCGCCGCCTGGGAAAAACATTACCCCTGGGTGGACGCCGAGGGTCTGGCGTATTTTCGCAGCCGCGTTCCGCGTGCGCGCGCCGACGCCGACGAGGCCATCCGTTTCGTGGTGGCGAACGCGGATAACCGGGCGTTGCAAGAAGCTTGCGTGGGCGCGCTGATTCGCAAGACCGAGGTGCTGTGGCATCTGCTGGAGTGCGTGCAGCTGGCCAGCGGCGCCGAGGCGACGGCGGGGACCGGCGCATGATCGTGGGCCCGGGCAGCCGGCCGCGGCTGGCGCCGCGGGCTCGCCTGCGGCTGGATCGTCAAACCGGGCAGACGGTGTTGCTGTATCCCGAGCGCGGACTGGTATTGAACACCATCGGGCAAGCGGTGCTGGAGCTGTGCGCCGCGGATCGCACCGTCGAGGACGTTGTAGCAGTGTTGGGCGAACGCTACGCCGCTGACCCGGCTCAGGTGCGCGCCGAGGTGCTGACCTTCTTGCAGCAGCTGGCCGACCGCGGGCTGCTGGAGGAGCGGTCGCCCTGAACGAAAACGGCAACGGCGAGGGTGAAGACACCACGAATGGGGGCGGCGACGCCGCCGTTCGTCCGTATACCTTGGTCGCCGAGCTGACGTACCGCTGTCCGCTCCGCTGCGTCTACTGTTCGAACCCGGTGGCTCTGGAGAAAGTCGGCCGCGAGCTCGACACCGCCACCTGGAAACGCGTCTTCCGCCAGGCGGAAGCCCTGGGCGTGATGCAGCTGAATCTCACCGGTGGCGAACCGCTGCTGCGCGACGATCTGGAAGACCTGGTCGCCGAGGCGCGTCGCTGCGAGCTTTACAGCAGCCTGATCACGAGCGGCCTGCCACTCGATCGCGCCCGCCTGGAACGACTGGCGGCGGCGGGCCTGGATGCCGTGCAGCTGTCGTTTCAAGACACCACCGGCGACGGCGGCCGGCGCATCGGTGGGCGCGACGCCCTGGCGGAAAAGCGCGCCGTGGCCGGCTGGGTGCGCGCGCTGAACCTGCCGCTGACCGTGAACGTGGTCCTGCACCGCGAGAACCTGGACCACATCGACGCCATCATTACGCTGGCCGAGGAGGTCGACGCGCAACGGTTGGAATTGGCCAACACGCAATATCTTGGCTGGGCGCTGCTCAACCGCGATCGGTTGTTGCCGTCGCAGGCGGCGCTGGATCGGGCGCGAATCGCCGCGACGGCGGCGCGCGATCGCCTGCGCGGCAAGATGGAAGTCCTCTTCGTGCTGCCCGACTATTTCGCCGATCGCCCGCGCGCCTGCATGGACGGCTGGGCCCGGCGTTACATCATCGTGGCACCTGACGGCGTGATGGTGCCCTGCCAGAACGCCCACACGCTGCCGTTGCGGTTCGAGAATGTGCGTGATCGGTCGGTCGCCGACATCTGGGAGCGCTCGGATGCCTTCAACGCTTTCCGCGGCGAACAATGGATGCCCGAGCCGTGTCGCTCGTGCGAGCGCCGCGCGGTGGATTTCGGCGGTTGTCGCTGTCAGGCGTTTCATTTGACCGGCGACGCCTCCGCCACCGATCCGGCGTGCGGGTTGTCGGCGCAGCACGGTTTGATCGAGGCGGCGCGCGCAGTCGCGACGGCGGCAACGACGGCCGGCCCAGCGGAACAACCCGCGCTGGTCTATCGCCGCCTGCCGACAGTCAGCTAGCTAGACTAGCGCGCACCTACTAGCGGCGCGGGACGCCACCGCGGCTTTGAACCAGCTCAGTCGAGCTCAGTCCAGGATCAGCACCGTCAGCTGATCCGACAGCCAGCGAATGATCGCCGCGCTGTCCAGAACGCCGACCGGTGGGCCGTCGGCGCGCATCACCGGCAGGTGACGAACGTTGTACGTCTTCATCAAGCGCACCGCGCTGGCCACGCTGTCGGTGTCCAGACAGAACGGCGGCTCGGGCGTCATCGCTTGCCACACCGAGGTGCGGCTTGGCTCGCCGCCGGCCGGGTTGCGCAGGCTGGCCAGAATGTCGTGCTCGGTCAGCAAGCCCAGCAGGCTGCCGCTGCAAACGATCAGGGCCGCGCTGACATTGGCTTCGGTCATCTGGTAAGCGGCGACCGGCACGCTGGTCTCGGGCGCCAGCATCGGCGCCGGCTTGCGTGGCAACGAGCCCACCGCCGTGGTGAAGGCCATGCGGCGCAGATCTTTGTGCCGGGTGATCAGCCCTTCTGGTTCAACCAGGACGTGGGGCCGCAAGGTATCGAAGTCAAACATCACACACTCTCCATCTTTGTTTTGCCCTCGATTATGGAGGGCGGCCCATGGACGAGCGGCGACGATCCGGTGACGGTTTCGCAACAAAGAACCTGGACGTCGCTAGCTCTGGCGACGGCGCACGGCGAGCAGCAGCGCCACGGCCGCCAGCGCGCCGCCGGCCCCGCCCCAGCCACCGCGCGTAAGCTGGCATCCGCCACCCGACGACGGAGGCGGCGGTGGCGTCGTCGTCCCGGCGTCGGCTGGCGTCCCGGCGTCCGGCGTGGCCGTCGGGCCGACGGTCGCCGAGCAAACGTCCAGCGACCACAGGAAACTATCCACCTGCAGGCGACAGCTGGTCTGACAGACGTCCTTCACGCAGCCTTTGATCCCCCTTACTTGATCGAACCGCATCATCTGGTTCCAGGTCAGGCCGTCGTCGCTGGAAACGCCCAGGGCATAATTATCCATCTGAAAATCGGCCGCCCCGAACACCTGCGTTCCCCGGCCGGCCAGCGCGCGCAGGTGGGGCGGATTGGACACCGGCGCAAAGGTGCCGCCGCCGTCGGTGGAACGGAACAAGGCCGGCTGCGCGTCCGCGCCCACTGAACCCGCCACCAGCACCGTCTTCGACGGCAAGCGCGTGAACGCCGCCAGCCGCCCGCCGGCGGCGGTGAGCACGGTCTTCACCGACGTGCCCCCTTGCTCCACCAGCGCCAGCTGATCCTGCTCGGCGTCACTGACGCGCAAGAAGACCCGCTGGGCGTCTTCGGGATCGATGGCGATCAAACGAATGCTGCTGACCCCCAGCGAGGCCTGCAGATCAAACGACGTCCAGTGCGCGCCACCGTCGGTGGAACGCAGCAGGCGCGGCAAGAACATCGCCCCGCTGGACACCGTCACATAGATCGTCTGCGAATCGGAACGGGCGATCTCCACCCCGGTCAACAGATCGCCGGCCGCCGCCGCGTACAACATCTGCGTGAAGGTGGCGCCGCCGTCTTTAGATTCCAGGACCACGTGAGCCGACGGACCATCGGTCATCCCGGCGTTGGCGATGGCCACCACCCGCGTCGGATCGGTCGGATCGGGAAACGCGTCCAGCACCAGAGTGCTGCTCAGAAGGCCGCCCGCCACGTTCCAGCCGCAAGCGTTGTCGTCGGAAAAGATCAGCCGCCCATTGTTGGTGCCCAGCAACGTCGACAAGGCGAACAACCGATGCGTCGGCGGCGCGCCCATTTGATAAAGGTATGCGTTGTTCGACGCGGTCAGCTCGCAGGCCCAGCTCCACGTCGCGCCGTCGTCCGTCGACGACACCAACCCAAAGTTGGTGGCCAGCGTGATGACGTGCGCCTGATCGGCTGGGACCATGATGCTCTGCGAATCCGGAAATGCCCCGTCCGCCCAGGCGTCACCCGCCAGCGCGCCAAGCAGCGCGCCCAACATCCCAAACCACGCGACCGGCCGGATCCGAAACCGAATCAACACAGCCTCCAGCGGTGATTCTAGTCTCGCCCCTCATTGCCTGCGCTCAATTTCGCCGCGACATTTCCCATCGCACCTGCGCTCTGTCCAATCGCACTCGAAGCGTCAGCGAGCGATCTTCCAGTTGAAATGCGGGGACTGAAATTTCCCGTAAAGGCGCACCCACAAAAGGATGATCGCCTCGGTGGCGCGCGCCGCGCTGATGTCGCCGAGATCCAGCACGCTTTTCCAGCCGAACCAGTCGCGTAGAATCTCGGTCACGCGCGTCTTGGCGTCGGCGCCATTGCCGCAAATGAACAGGTCGTGCTCGCCGGGCAGCGCGGCCGGGTTGATCATCAGCGCGCTGTTCACCGTGTTCAGGGCCTTGACCACCTTCACGTCGGGAAACGCCCGCTGAAGCTGCTCGCCCACCGAATCGGTGTTGCACACGCTCAGCGATGGCGGCATGCCCTTGGAAAAATCCAGCGGATTAGAGACGTCGATCAGGATCTTGCCGGAAAGGTTCTTCGCCCCGGCTGCTTGCAGCGCGGGCAACGATACCGTCCCCGCCGTGCAATTGAGGACAATCTCGCCGAAGGCCGCCGCGTCGGCGAACGTGCCTTGCGCCGCCTTGGCGCCGGCGCTTGTCACCCAGGCCGCCGCCTTCTCGTTGCTGGCGCTGCGCGAGCCCATCTTCACCTCATGCCCCAGCTGAACGAACTTGGTTCCAAGCGCGCTGCCAACCATGCCCGAACCGACAATGCCGATTTTCATCTTTGTCTCCACGGCGAAATTGTCATCATCACGCTAACCCACCCAGACGCGAGCGTTTCGGAACAGGCGCATCCACGGACTGTCCTCGCCCCAGCCGACCGGTCTCCACGACAGCTGCACGCTGCGAAAGACGCGTTCCGGGTGAGGCATCAAGATGGTCGCCCGTCCGCTGGATGTGGTCAGCGCGGTCATCCCGCCCGGCGAGCCGCTGGGGTTGTCGGGATACCGCTCGGTGACGCCGCCGTGGTGATCGACGTAGCGCGCGGCGACGAGGTCGGATTTTTCCAGCGCCTCGCGGTCGCCGGGCCCGCCCAGCTCGGCGCGGCCTTCGCCGTGGGCGACGGCGATCGGCAAGCGCGCGCCTTCCATGCCGGCGAAAAAGATCGACGGGCTCTTCTGGATCTGCACGGTCGCCAACCGCGCTTCGAACTGCTCGCTGCGGTTGCGCACGAAGCGCGGCCAGTGTTCGGCGCCGGGAATGATCTCCTTGAGGCCCGACATCATCTGGCAGCCGTTGCAAACGCCCAGCGCGAAAGCGTCGGGGCGGGCGAAGAAGCGGGTGAACTGCTGGCGCACGCCGGCGTGAAAGAGGATCGATTTCGCCCACCCTTCGCCGGCGCCCAGCACATCTCCATACGAAAATCCTCCGCACGCTGCCAGGCCGCGAAAGCCGTCCAGCGTGACGCTGCCGCCCAGCAGATCGCTCATGTGCACGTCGACCGCATCGAACCCGGCGCGATTGAAGGCAGCGGCCATCTCGTAATGTCCGTTCACTCCTTGCTCGCGCAGGATGGCCACGCGCGGGCGCGAGCGCCCGTTGCTGACAAAAGGCGCGGCCACGTCCAGCGCCGGATCAAACGTCAGTAACGTCTGCCGTCCTGGATCGCCGGCATCGCAGCGCGCACGGTGCTCCTCGTCGGCGCAGGTGGCGTCGTCGCGCATCGTTTGCAAGGCGTGGGTGGTCTCGGACCACACGCTGCGCAGCTTTGACCGCGTGTCTTCGAACAACACCGCGCCGCCCTGATGAAAGACGATGCGCTGGCCATCGGTCGGCCGCCCGATGCGCGTCACCGCGCCACCCAGGCCCTGCTGGGCGCAGGCGGCGGTCACCGCGTCGACGTCAGTGGTGCGCACCTGCAGCACTGCGCCCAGCTCCTCGCTGAACAGCGCCGCCAGCGGATCGCCGCTGCCCGGCACGTCGATGTCCAGGCCGCAACCGCCGGCGAAGGCCATTTCCAGCAGCGTCACCAGTAGCCCGCCGTCGCTGCGATCGTGATAGGCCAGCAGTTTGCCGCTGGCGCGCAGGGCACCGATAGCAGCGAAGAAACCGCGCAGGCTCTCCGGCGCGTCCAGATCCGGCGGCGTCGCGCCCACCTGGCCGTAGACCTGGGCCAGGCACGATGCGCCCAGGCGATTTTTCCCGCCGCCGAGATCAATCAACAACAGCGTCGTCTCGCCGGCGTCGTGGCGCAGTTCGGGTGTCAGCGTGGCGCGCACGTCGACCACCGGCGCGAACGCAGTGATGATCAGCGACAGCGGCGCGGTGACGCTGCGGCTTTCTCCGCGTTCGCTCCACACCGTGCGCATCGACATCGAATCCTTGCCCACCGGGATGGCGATCCCCAGCGCCGGACAAAGCTCGGTGCCGACGGCGCGGACGGCGTCGTAAAGACGTCCGTCCTCGCCGGGATGGCCGGCGGGGGCCATCCAGTTCGCCGACAGCTTGATGTGACAAAGAGCAGCGACATCGGTCGACGCCAGGTTGGTGATCGCCTCGGCCACCGCCAGGCGCGCCGAGGCCGCCGCATCAAGCAACGCCACCGGCGTGCGTTCGCCCACCGCCATCGCCTCACCGGCAAACGTGTCGAAGCTGGCGCAGGTCACCGCCGCGTCGGCCACCGGCACCTGCCACGGGCCGACCATCTGATCGCGCGCCACCAGACCGCCGACGCTGCGATCGCCGATGGTGATGAGGAACGTCTTGTCGGCGACGGTCGGCAGACGCAGCACACGCTTGACGGCGTCGCGCAGATCGATGCCGCTGGTGTCGAACGGTTCGCTGGTGACGGCGGCGCGGCGCACGTCGCGGGTCATCTTGGGCGGCTTGCCCAATAGCACCTGCAGCGGCATCGCCACTGGCGTGCTGGCAAAGTGTGTGTCGTCGACGATCAGCAGGCCGTCGTCGGTGGCCACGCCCAGCACGGCGTGCGGACAGCGCTCGCGCGCGCACAAGGCCTGAAACTGGGCCAGTCGATCGGGGGCAATGCCCAGGACATAGCGCTCCTGCGCTTCGTTGCACCACACCTCCAGCGGCGACATCGACGGCTCGTCGTTGGGGATGGCGCGCAAAGAGAAACGGGCTCCCCGCCGGCTGTCGTTCACCAGCTCGGGCAGCGCGTTCGACAGGCCGCCGGCGCCGACGTCGTGAATCGACAGGATCGGATTGTCATCGCCCAGGGCCCAGCAGCGATCGATGACCTCCTGACAGCGGCGCTGCATTTCGGCGTTGTCGCGCTGGACCGACGCGAAATCCAGATCCTCCTCCGACGCGCCGGAGGCCACCGACGACGCCGCGCCACCGCCAAGGCCAATCAACATCGCCGGCCCGCCCAGCACCACCACCGGCGCGCCCGCCGGGATGATCGCCTTCTTGACGTCGGCGGGGCGAATGTTGCCGTAGCCGCCGGCCAGCATGATCGGCTTGTGATACCCGCGCACCTCGCGCGCGCCACCAGGCCCGGGTGTCTCGAGCTCGAAGGTGCGGAAGTAACCAGCCAGGTTGGGGCGCCCAAATTCGTTATTGAAGGCGGCGCCGCCGAGCGGCCCGTCGATCATGATCTCCAGCGCCGAGGCGATGCGCCCCGGCTTGCCGTGGTCGCGCTCCCACGGTTGCACGGCGCCCGGCAAGCGCAGGTTGGAGACGGAAAATCCGGTCAGTCCCGCCTTTGGTTTGGCCCCGCGGCCGGTGGCGCCTTCGTCGCGGATCTCGCCGCCCGATCCGGTGGCGGCGCCGGGAAACGGCGAGATGGCGGTGGGGTGATTGTGCGTCTCGACCTTCACCATGATGTGCGCGGGCTCGCGGTGAAAGCCGTAGATGCGCGTGGCGGGATCGGGGAAAAAACGCCCGGCGGTGCTTCCTTCGATCACCGCCGCGTTGTCGCTGTACGCGGACAGCACGCCGGCCGGCGACGCTTCGGTGCTGCGGCGGATCATCTTGAACAGCGACGCCGCCTGGGGCTGGCCGTCGATGATGAAATCGGCGTTGAAGATCTTGTGGCGGCAGTGCTCGCTGTTGGCCTGGGCGAACATCATCAGCTCGACGTCGGTGGGATCGCGGCCCAGCATCCGATAGCTGCTGAGCAAGTAATCGATCTCGTCGGGCGACAGGGCCAGACCCATGCGGGCGTTGGCGCGTTCGAGCGCGGGGCGACCGCCAGCGCCCGCGTCAGCGTCGGCGTTGGGCGGTCCCAGTTCGATGACGGATAGCGGGCGCGGCTGCGCGTGGGCAAACAGCGCCTCCGCTTGCTCCGGGCTGGTCAACGCCGATTCGGTCATGCGATCGGCCATCGCCCACCGCAACGCCGTCTCGTCGCCGACGTCGCCGGCGACGGTGTAGGAAATGCCGCGTTCGATTCGTCGAACCGCCGACAGGCCGCAGATGCGCGCGATGTCCGTGGCCTTCGACGACCACGGCGAGATGGTCCCGAGACGCGGCACCACCAGCCAGCGCCGGCCGGCCACGGTGCGCGCGGCGGCGCGCGGGCCGTAGCGCAAAAGACTGTCCAGCGTCGCGCGCGCCGGGTCCGAGAGCGTGCCGTCAATGTCGACGAGATGCACGAAGACGGCGGCAATCTCCCGCACGCCCGGGTTGCGCTGGCGGATGACCTGCAGTCGTTTTTCCAGACGGGCGGGAGTGAACGCGGTCGCGCCGACGATCTCGTACATGATGAGCGTCGCCAGCCTGCCGCGGTCTTCCCGCAGATGCAATCGCGCCGAAGCGGCCGGCGGCCGTTCAAACACCGAGCAGCTTCAACGCACCATCGCGGCGTCGGCGCGCGATGCGTTCAGCGGACCAGGAAGCGGCGGCCGCCGGGCGCGTGGTGCGCGGCCAAGACCTGCAACGAGGGGGGGCCTTCCTCGTCGTCTCTGTCTTCTTCGTAGGCCAGCTCGCCGCTGTCCCAAAACGACAGCGCCGCCTCCAGCGGCAGGCCCGCGCCCAAGCAATCGGCCAGAGCGTCGACGAATTCGGCTTCGTCTTCTTCCATCGCGGCGGTGGGCGATGTCCAGGCCTCCGCCAACCGCACGCTGAGATCAGCCGGATCCATGGCGAACTTGGCGCGCACCCGGGCCAGCTCTTTCACCAGCCGTTCGCTGGCATCCATCGGCTCGTCGGCTGCCTCCACCGGCGCGTCGCTGCCCCTCCCTTTGCCGTCGGCCGTCTCCGCCCCCATCGTCGCTTTCGGCCCTTGCATGGTCCCCATGAGCCCCTCCTTCCCACGAAAAGTGTACGCCCACTGTTGAAAGCCGGCGGGCGAAAATAAAGTCGACCAGAGGGACTCGCGCGATGGTCGCTGCTGGCGCCGCCGCTAGCGATAAGAATCGGTGCGGTGTCGGGCGTTCGGTCTTTCAGCGCTGAGTTCGGGCTTGGCCGAATTCAATGCCAGCAAGACAGCCCCGGCCATCACCAGCATCGTCACGGTGACAAGAGCATTGCGCAGGCGCTGACGAAACCGACGTTGGCGGCGGCGCTGACGCCGCTCTTGCGAAGACTCAGTGTTGTGCACCGACGGAGACAAGCCGCGCCCGTCATCGCGCGGCGGCGGCACGGCGGGCAATCCCGGCCCGCCGCCTTTTGCGCCTTCGGCGACGCCCTCGTGAAACCCGCGCGAATATTGCAAACGCAGCGCTTCTTTCACCGCGCCGATCAGCTCCGGTTCGCCATCCAGCTTTTCGGTCTTCAACACCTGTCGGAGAAGCTCCCGCGATTGAGGGGTCAGGAGCAGCGTGTCGTCGTTGTCTGAGCGGTGGCGGCCCTGGTTCATGATCGATCTCGGTTTGCGCCCGTCATTCATCATCGACAGCGCCGACCGACGACTTGAGAGGCAGCACCCCGTCCGCCGGTCCCGCTCACTTCGGCCCACCCGGCCTCCGTTGCCCGGACCTGTGCCCGTGGGTTAGCCTCCGCCCGGGAGCGGTTGCCGACCCTTTCGGAAGGGGAACATCATGGAAAAGTATCTTTTCATTGAATCGCGCGATCCGTTCGAATCGCGCGAGGTCGGCCAGTCGTACGATCTGGCGGCGGCGCTGGCCCAGGAAGGCAAGACCGTCACGCTGTTTCTTGTGCAGAACGGCGTGCTGCCCGCGCGCCAGAGCAGCGAGTCGGCGGCGCTGGAAAAAACCGCCAAGGCCGGCGTGGAGATCTTGGCCGATCAATTCTCGCTGAAGGAACGCGGCATCACTGATGCGCGCCTTTGCCGGGCCGTGCAGCCCGCGCCGCTGGACGTGGTGGTCGATCAACTGGCCGAGGGACGCAAGGCCATCTGGCTTTAGCGGCAAAAGGGAGACGACGACCATGGAGAAGAAAACCCTCACTTTCGCCCTGATGGACGCGCCTTACGAAAACAGTCGCACCGTGACCGCGCTGCGCTTGATCGACATCGCCGCCCGGCGCGGATACAACCTGACGGTGTTCGCTTACGAAGGCGCGGTCAGCCTGACCTTCGCCAAGCAGGCGGCGCACGCCAACGCCGTGCACGGCCGCGACGCCGCCCAGGAAGATCACCCGCTGCCCAAGGATTGGGCCGCTGCCCTGTTCTCCTCGGCCGAGAAGAGCGGCGGCAAGATCGACTGGATCAACTGCGGCCTGTGCGTCGACGAGCGCGGCGTGGGCGAATCCATCCCCGGCGCCCGGCGCGGCAGCCCCGGCGACTTGTGGAAGGCCGCCGAGGCATCGGACAACACGTTGATCATCGGGACCCGGTAGGAAGGAGCGACGACGTGGCTCGCAAAGTGTTGCAAGTGATCGCCTCGGCGTACCGGTGCAATCTGGAAGAGCAAGACGATCCGATCCTGTGGATCACCCACGCCATGAAAGGCGCGGGCGCCGAGCTGGCGGTGCTGTTGCGCGGAAACGCGGTCAACTACGCGGTGAAGGCGCAGGACGCTTCCGGACTGTCATTCGGCGATCGCACCCAGACCCAGCCGCCGCGCATCGCCGACGATCTGGCCAAGCTCGGCCCGAAGGGCGTCGAGGTCTTCGTCGTCGAGGAAGACGCCGCCTTGCGTGGCATCGAACGCGGCGAATTGATCGACGGTCTCAAAAACGTCTCGCGCGCCGCTCTGCCCAAGCTGTTCGCCGGCTACGACCAGATCTGGCATTGGTAAAGAAAACGCCCGAAACACCCATCGTGGTGCGCCCGGTGGCCGAGCTGCGGGTCATCTACGGCGACACCGACCAGATGGGGATGGTGTACTACGCGAACTACCTGCGTTACTTCGAGGTCGGGCGCAACGAGTACCTGCGCGCCGCCGGCGCCAACTACCGCGCGTTCGAAAAGACCCACGGATTGTTCTTGCCCGTGGTGGAAGCGCACCTGAACTACAAGCGCCCGGCCCGTTACGACGATCAGTTGCAAATCCTGGCCGGCCTTTCGACCGTCGGCGCCGCCTCGGCCCGCTTCGAGTACGAGCTGCGCCGGCTCCCGGAGGGCGAGCTGCTGGTCACCGGCTACACCTTGCACGCCTGCATCACCACCGACGGCCGTGTCGTCCGCATCCCACCGGAGATGCGAACGGCGCTCGGCCCCGGGCGCTGATTTTTTTTCGGCGGCCGATCGCCGCCACCCGGCGCCGCTATTGCGCCGGCGCCGTGATCAGGCGGAACTCTGTTCGCCGGTTGCGGGCGCGGCCCGAGTCGGTCTTGTTCGAGGCGACGGGGCGATCCATGCCGTAGCCGATCGAGCTCAAGCGTTCCGGACGGATGCCCTTCGAGACCAGATAGTTCTTCACCGCTTCCGCTCGCCGCGCTGACAGCGCACGGTTGAAGTCCGCCGAACCGCGATTGTCGGTGTGGCCGGAGATCTCGATGCTGATGTCGGGATACTGGGTCATCACCTGCGCCGCGCGATCCAGGATGCCGAACGACCCGAAGGTGATGTCCGCCGAGCCGGTCTTGAAGTTGATGCCTTCGATGACGCCGGTAAACCGCGCCAGCGCCTTTGGCACCTCGTCGGGGCAGCCGTCGTCGTCCTGGAATCCGTTCTTGGTCTCCGGCTGGTTCGGACATTTGTCTTTGATGTCCGGGATGCCGTCGTTGTCGTTGTCCGGATCCGGGCAGCCGTCTTCGTCTTCAAAACCGTCCTTGTCCTCGGGCAAGTTGGGGCACTTGTCGCGCAGATCGGGAATGCCGTCTTTGTCGTTGTCGGGATCGGGGCAACCGTCCTCGTCTTCAAAGCCGTCCTTGTCCTCGGCCAGATCGGGGCATTTGTCGGCGGCGCCCGCGATGCCGTCGCCGTCGGGATCGGACGAAACGTTGCTGATGTTCTTCTCGATCACCTTCACGCGTTGAATGACGACCCGCCTGGGGCGCTCCACCTCGCCGAAGGTCAGATACAAGCTGCCGAGGGCCATGAAGTCCCAGCCACCAAAGCCCGTCTCATCGCCGATGGAGGCCAGCGACGACGCGAACGACGGTGGGCCGGTGATGCGCCCTTCCAGGCGCAGGCCGACGTGATCGCCGAAAAGGATCTTGAAGCCCAGGCCGCCGTGGACCATCCCGTCGGTGTCGCTGGGGACGATCGACGTGTCCTTCACGACCGACGTCACCGCGCCATAGCCCACCACCAGGAACGGCCTGAACGGCCCGTGGGCGACCAGATTCACCAACAGCTGGCCGCGATAGCCAAAAACCCACATATCAGTTTGTCGGTCACGCGTGTGCGTGGGCGAACCGTTCGCTTCCAACTCGACCGAGACCCAGGGGTTGAAGTTCAGCGACAGGCGGCCGCCGAACAGCGGCGCGTCGGCCGGTGACAGATCGGTGGAATCACCTTGGTTCCGGCCGAGGCCGTGGTTCTTGGTGAACCAGTAGTACCCGCCGAAAAGACCAAACTCGAAACGGAAATCTTTCGGCTCGCTATCGGTCTTGTCGGCCTCGGCCTCCGCGTCGGCCTCCGATTTGGCGTCCGACTTGTCGGGTGCGTCGTCGTCACTATTGCTGGCGGCAGGCGCCGACTTGGGCGCCGCGTGCGCGACCGGCACCCCCGCGAGCACCAAGAAAATCAGGCAAACGGACGAGATCAGCAACGAAACGACGCGTGGGCAGGTCGGTGCCATCGATTCTCCTTGGCCGTGATTTGCGGGGCGGGTGGGGAGGCAGTGGTCAATTCATGTCGCGTCGGGGGACGAGCGCGCCGAAGAGGATATGCCAAATCGCAGAAAAGTGGCGATCGTCGTCAGACCGCAATTTCCAGCCGTCTCCAAGGCGCGTCGCGGCGCGATCGTCAGAGGTTCGTAAGAGCCGTCTATCCACAGGCCGCGCGCCCGTGCCATAAAAGCTGGGCATGGCGCGTGCGGTTTCGGCCCTGCTGCTCGCTGTTTTGGTGTTGTGCGGCGACGTACAGGCTCGAAATAAACTGTGGGACGCCCGCCATCCGGCGACCGAGCCATTGCCCGCGCATCAGCTTCGCGACGTGGCGACCTGGCCCGCCGAGCCGCCGGTGCCGATCAACATCGACGATGCCCGCTTTCGCGAGGCCTTTGCCTATCTCTGCAATGTCGCCGCCGATACGCCGATCGCGGCGCTGGCCGCCGACGTAAAGGCCAGCGCCGCTGAATCCAGCGTCGATCCATTCTTGCTGTCGGCGCTGGTGTTGTTCGAGAGCAGCTGCAAGCCCACTGTCGACTCGCGGCATGGCGTGGGCCTGCTGCGCATCGATCGATCGCTGTACCTGTCGCCGGGGGCGCCGCCGCCCCCGGTGTCGCGTGATGATCTCACCACCGCCGCCCTGCTTGATCCATCGCGCAACCTGCACGTCGGCGCGCGCTTGCTGAAGATGTGGGAAGACATCCACGTCGAGCTGGATCGTCTGTTCGGCGGCGTCCCTCACCGCAGCGCCGTCGCGCACTTCGTGTGGGGCGACGAAGTGCGCAGCAGCGGCCAGGAGGATCTGATCCTGACCGCGCGCCGCCGCATGATTCGCCACTATGATGGCACCGTCGAGACGCCGCGCGAATCCTCGCTGGGCGTGCCGATCGTTTCGCCGCTGGACGGCATCCCGCGCGTGGCCAGCAGCGGCCCCGGCGAGGATCGCGACGGGGGCGCCCGCCGCCACCGGGGCCTGGACATCACCGCCACGCTGGGCGAGCCGGTGCGAGCCATCGCCGACGGCACGGTGATGTTCGCCGGCGCCAACATCATCGGCCACCCGCGCACGCTGATTCCGCCCGAGAAGATCGCCCGCTACGTCTACCGCCGCCTGGGCGTGGGCGGCATCTACGTCTGCATCAACCACGACGAAGAGCGCAAGATCGTCTCCTGTTACATGCACCTGTCGTCTTACACCGTCGCCAAAGACGACCACGTCAGCGCCGGCCAGCGGATCGGCGCCGTCGGGCGAACCGGCGTCAAGGTCTCACCGCCGCACCTGCACTTCGAGATCCGCGTGAACGAGCGCTCCACCAATCCAGCGCGCTATCTGGCCGACATGGTCATTCCGCCCAAGGCGACCATGACCTATCGGTACATGCTGAAGGCGAAACGCGCCAAGCTGCACGCCGCTCACGCCGTGAACGCGCCGAACCAGGGCGTCTGATTCGCCGTTGGAGGGCGCGGCGCGCTAAACTGCCGGGACCATGATCCGAAAGATCGACGCCCTTGACTATCACCGCAATGGACGGCCGGGAAAAATGGAGGTGGTCCCGACCAAGCCGCTGGTCACGCAGCGCGATCTGTCGCTGGCCTATTCACCGGGTGTCGCCGAACCGTGCCGCGAGATCGCCGACAACCCGGAGACGGTGTGGGAGTACACCGCCCGCGGCAACCTGGTCGGCGTCATCACCAACGGCACGGCGGTGCTGGGTCTGGGCAACATCGGCCCGCTGGCCAGCAAACCGGTGATGGAGGGCAAAGGCTGTCTCTTCAAAAAATTCGCCGACATCGACGTTTTCGATCTCGAGCTGTCGGCCACCGACGTCGACGGGTTCGTCGAGGCGGTGGCGGCGCTGGAGCCCACCTTCGGCGGCCTCAACCTGGAAGATCTGAAAGCGCCCGAGTGCTTCGAGATCGAAACCGCCCTGCGCAAGCGCATGTCCATCCCGGTCTTTCACGACGACCAGCACGGCACGGCGATCATCTCGGGTGCGGCGCTGATCAACGGCGCGGAGATCTGCGGGAAAAAACTGGCCAACTTGAAAGTGGTGGTCTCGGGCGCCGGCGCCTCGGCCATCGCCTGCGCGAACTTCTACGTCGATCTCGGCGTGCCGCTGGAGAACATCACCTTGATTGATTCGGTGGGGGTCATCTTCGCTGGGCGCGGCCAGGGCATGAACCCCTACAAGGCGCGCTTTGCCCGCCGCGACGACGGCGCCCGCACCCGCGCCGATGCCATGCGCGACGCCGACGTGCTGCTGGGTCTGTCGAAGGCCGGTCTGGTCACCGGCGAGATGCTGAAGACGATGGCCGAAAAACCGATGATCTTCGCGCTGGCCAACCCCGATCCGGAGGTCAGCTATGCCGACGCCAAAGAGGCGCGCCCGGACGCCATCGTCGCCACCGGGCGCAGCGATTTTCCCAACCAGGTGAACAATGTCCTCGGCTTCCCCTACATCTTCCGCGGCGCCCTGGACGTCCGCGCCCGCGACATCAACGAGACGATGAAGGTCGCCGCCGCGCACGCGCTGGCGAAGCTGGCCCACCAGCCGGTGCCGGACAGCGTCTCCGAAGCGTACGGCGTCTCGTCGATCCGCTTCGGTGTCGACTACATCATTCCGAAGCCGCTGGACCCACGCGTGCTGTGGTGGTGCGCGCCGGCGGTGGCCAAGGCAGCCATGGATTCGGGTGTGGCGCGCATCCAGCTCGACCTGGACGAGTACCGCGACCGCCTGCAGCGCCGCATGGGCGGGCCGCAGACCATCATGGGCCGCATCATCCAGCGGGCCAAATCCAGCCCCAAATGCATCGTCTTCCCCGAAGGTGATGACATCAAGGTGCTGCGCGCCTGCCAGATCATCCTGGACGAAAAGATCGCCCGCCCGATCTTGATGGGACAGGAGAAGCGCATCCGCCAGCGTTGCGCCGAGCTGGATCTGGAGATCGCCGGGGCTCAGATCATCAACCCCGCTGATTCGCCCAAGCTGGCCGAGTACACCCGCGACCTTTTGGAGCTGCGCTGTCGCAAGGGCATCAACACGGCCACCGCTCAGCAGCAGATGGCCCGGCGGATCAACTTCGCCATGATGATGGTGAGGCGCGGCGACGCCGACGGGCTGGTGGCCGGATTGACCACGCCGTACCCGGAAACCATTCGCCCGGCGCTGCAGATGCTGGGCATTCGCCCCAACGTTCACCGCGCCACCAGCATGTACATGATGCTGATGAAGAACGAGGTGAAGTTCTTCGCCGATCCCAGCATCAACATCGAACCGGACGCTGAAACCCTGGCCGACACCGCCATCCAAGTGGCGGACGCCGTGCGCGCCTTCGAGGTGGCGCCGCGCATCGCGATGATCTCGTTTTCCAACTTCGGCTCGGCGCCGCACCCCGAATCAGCGCGGGTGTCGGCGGCGGTGGATCTGGTGCGCAAACGCCGCCCCGACCTGGAGATCGACGGCGAGCTGCAGGCCGACATCGCCCTCGACAACGACAAGATGCGCGAGCTCTTCCCCTTCACCCGCCTCACCGACGAAGCCAACGTGCTGATCTTCCCGTCGCTGTCGGCGGCCAACGCCGCCTACAAGGTGCTGAGCGCGCTGGGTGGGGCGACCGCCATCGGCCCCATCCTCCTCGGCATCAACAAGCCGATCACCGTCCTGCCCCGCGACGCCAACGTGGACACCATCGTTAGCATGACAGCTTACACAGTGGCGCAAGCGCAGGAACGAGCCGCCCGTTAACAGGCAAACTGCTGTAGCATCGGATTTCGAGGAGCTCCTTGCCGGCGACACCGAACCAGAAGTCCTCGACGCCCGATTCCGTTTTGATCATCGACAGCGAAGAAGGCCCGCGCAAGCAGCTGGAAGGCGCGCTGAGCCGGCAGGGCTATCAGGTCAAGGGCAGCGGCGACGCCGAGGAGGCCCTGAAGATGGCGGGCGCCGGGCCGCTGCACGCGATCGTGCTCGGCGACAAGCTGGCGCAGCTGGACGCGCCGCTGGTTTTGCGGCGGCTGTCCGAAGGGCGCGTGTCAGCGTCGGTGGTGGTGACCGGGGTGGCCCAAACCACCACCGAACGGATCATCGAGAGCCTGCGCGCCGGCGCGGTTGAATTCGTACGCAAGCCGCTGCAGCCGGCGATGGTGATGGACGCCGTTCAGCGCGCGGTCACTATCGCGCGGAAAAAACAATCCGGGCCGGCGGCCATCGCGCCCACGTTTCCCGAGTCCGTGTTGCCTCGAAAACCGACGCCCCTGCACCCCGAGCTGGCGGCGATCTTCGACAAGCTGCGCGACGCGCCCGTCGAAATCCCCACCTCGCCGATGATTCTGGGCGAGCTGCGGAAGGCGATGAACCAATCGCGCACCTCGCTGGATGACGTCGCCCGGCTGGTGCAGTACGACCCCAGCATCTCGCTGGAGCTTTTGAAGCTGGCCAACGGCCAAGCCTACGCGCGCGGCACGCGCACCAGCGACATCAAGACCGCCGTCGGCCGCGTGGGGCTGAAACCGCTGGAGACCGTCGTCGAGACGGTGTTCCAGCGGGGCTGCTTCGTGCCCGCCGGCCAGCCGTTTTGCGAGATGCTGTCGTCGCTGTGGTGGTACTCGGCGGCCTCGGCGATCGCCATGCGCGTGCTGGCCGAGCTTTTGGGGCCCAGCGCCCGCCTGGATTCGGGCGTGGCCTACGCCGCCGGGTTGTTTCGCGATCTCGGCGCGGCGTTCCTGATCCGTCTGGTCAGCGAACGGGCGCCGTTGGTGGAGGCGCCCGACCACCTGCTGTTCCTGCGCCAGCGCCACGAGTACGCGGCCTCATTGCTGCTGTCAGGCCTGGGCCTGGACCCGGCCATCGCGCAGGTGGCCGGCAGCCACCACGCGCAAAGCGCACCCACCGGGTCCAGTCTCTACTGGCCACTGTCGGCCATGGCCTCCGAGCTGGCGGACACCGCGCTACCGGGCGGCGACGTCACCCGCCTGGTGCGACGCGGAGCCGCCTTCACCGCCACCAGCGCCGACACCCTGCGCATCAGCGAAGGCCTGTTGCGCAAGGCCACCGATCAGTTGGCCGCCGAGCTGGCGTCGGTCAGCGTCCTGTTCGGTTAGCCGGTGCGGCCACGGCGACGGCCAGTGAGCGGGTCCGCGCTGGCAAACGGTGGTCTGTTGGTCGCGGCCGTCGCCGCCGCCGGATGTCACCGCGAGCTGTCGTTCGCTCCGGCGGACATCGCCGCGCATGCGATGCTGGCGGGCGCACCGCGCGGATTTTTCTTGGGCGCCGCCACCTCGGCGCATCAGATCGAAGGCGGCACGCTGAACGACTGGACGGCGTGGGAGCGCGGAAAATATCCCGACGGGCGGCCCCACGTCTCCGACGGCGGCACCACCGCGCGCGCCGCCGATTCGTGGCACCGCTGGCCCGACGACGTGGCGGCGCTGCGCACGCTGGGCGCCAACGTCTATCGCCTGGGTGTCGAGTGGAGCCGCCTGGAACCGACGCCCGGCGCCTGGGATCAAGCCGCCGCCGACAATTATCGGGCGATGTTCGCGGCGCTGCGCGCGGCGCACATCGAACCACTGGTGACGTTGCACCACTTCACGCTGCCGCCGTGGATCGCTGACCGCGGCGGTTGGGAGTGGGAGGGCGCGCCCACCGCGTTCGCCGCCTTCGCCGGGCGGGCCGGCGCCGCCTTCGGCGATCTGGTCGACTGGTGGTGCACCATCAACGAACCAAACGTTTTTGTCGCCAAGGGTTACCTCAGCGCCGAATGGCCGCCCGGCGTGGCGGATCCGAAACGCGGCGCCGCGGTGATGCGGGCGTTGATCATCGGCCACGCCCAGGCCGCCGCGGAACTGCGGCGCGCCGATCGCATCGACGCCGACGGCGACGGACGGGCCACGGTGATCGGCGTGGCCCAGAACCTGCGCGTCTTCGACGCCGCCTCTCGCAATCCCGTCGACGCCCTGGTGGCGAACGCGGCGGCCCGCTTTTACAACGACTCGTTCATCGACGCGGTGGCCACCGGGCGCATCCACATCTCGATCCCGACCGTGGTGACCATTGACGAGGCCTACCCAGCCGCGCGCGGCACCTTCGATTATCTGGGCGTGAACTACTACACCCGCGAGCGGGTGGTGGGGCATCTGTTCGGCGGCGCCAAGAACACTTATCAACGGGCGCCACCCGACGGCCGCCGGCCGGTCAGCGACATGGGCTGGGAGATCTATCCCGAAGGCCTGACCCGCCTGCTTTTGCACTACGCCGCCTACGAATGGCCGCTGCTGGTCACCGAGAACGGCGTGGCCGACGCCCGCGGCGATCGCCGCCCGGATTTTCTGCGCGCGCACATCTACGCGCTGGATCAGGCCCGCGCCGGCGGGGCCGACGTCATCGGCTATATCGTGTGGTCGCTGATCGACAACTTCGAATGGTCGCGCGGCTATGAAGGGCGCTTTGGTTTGTTCAGCATCGACTTCGCCGGCGATCCGACGCTGCGCCGGCGGCCCACGCCCGCGGTGGCGACGTTTCAGGAAGCGGCGCGGGCGCTAGGCCGGGGGCCGTAGCGGCGCGTCCAGAGCTTCGCGCACCACTTTTTCCAGTTGCACCGGCGTGAACGGTTTGGCGATGAAGGGGATGCCGCTGACCGCCGGGCGATCGCTGTACCCGGACATGATCATCAACCGCAGCTCGGGCCGCAGCACCATCACCCGGCGCACAAGCTCGGGCCCGCTCATCACCGGCATCACCGCGTCGGTCAGCAGCAGATCCAAGCTGAGATCCGGCCGCTGGCACAGCTCCAGCGCCTCGGCGCCGTTGCGCGCCACCAGCACCTGATAGCCAGCCTGCTCCAGGATGCGGCGAACCAGGTTGCGAACCGCGTCCTCGTCTTCGACCAGCAAGATGGTGGTGGTGTCGCCGCGTGGGCTCAACACCGGCTCGGGCGCGTCGGCGGGCAGCGCCGCGCGATCCACGCGCGGCAGAAAGATCTCGAAGCGCGTCCCTTCGCCGAGCGCGGTGGTGAACCGGATGATGCCGCCGCTTTGGGTGACGATGCCGTACACCGTCGACAAACCGAGACCGGTGCCCTTGCCGGTCTTCTTGGTCGAGAAAAACGGCTCGAAGACGTGCGCCCGAACCTCGTCGCTCATGCCGGTGCCGCTGTCTTGCACGACCAGACGCACGAAAGCGCCCGGGCGCGCCTCGCTGCCGCCGGGGATGCCGCCGTCGTCCAGCGCGACGGTGGCGGTTTCAATCCGCAGCAAGCCTCCGTCCGGCATGGCCTCGCGCGCGTTCATCACCAGATTCACGATCACCTGTTCGATCTGGCCGGCGTCCGCCTTGATCTGGCCGATGTCCGGCGACAGCCCCAGCGACAGCGCGATCGATTCGCCGATCAGACCGCGCAGCAGGCTTTCCATGTTGCTCAGCACTTCGTTGGGGCTGAGCACCCGCGGCGACAGCACCTGCCGCCGGCTGAAGGCCAAGAGCTGGCGCACCAGGCCCACCGCCCGTTCGGAGGCCTTCTTGATCTCGCCCAGGTTCTCCGCCAGCTCGTCCGACGGCAGCACCGACGTCAGCGACAGCTCCGTGAAGCCGAGAATGACGGACAGCAGGTTGTTGAAGTCGTGGGCGATGCCGCCCGCCAGGCGGCCCACGGCGTCCATCTTCTGCGCGTGGCGCAGCTGTTCTTCCAGCCGGCGGCGTTCGTTCTCGACGCGCCGGATGTCGGTCAGCTCGCGCACGAAGGCGACGTAGCGGGCCGGGCCGGCCTGCAGGCGCACCAGCGTCAGCTCGATGGGGAAGCGGGTGCCGTCGGCGCGCACCGCCATCAGCTCTTGCCGCGGCAGCAAAACCCCGATCTGCCCGGTGGCTTCCCAGCGCGAAAAATTGGCCAGCTGGCGATCGCGACTTTCCGGCGAGACCACCACATCGAGAAGCGACTTGCCCACCACGTCGGCTGCCGCGTATCCGTAAATCTTCGCCGCCGCCGGATTGAAATCGATGATGCGCGATTCGGCGTCGATGGTGACGATGCCGTCCAGCGCCGAGGCGACGATCGCGCTCAGGTATGCCCGGCTGGCGCGCAACGCTTCTTCAGCGGGCTCCGGGTCATTGCCAGGGCGATCGGTCTTTGACCCCATTCGTTGCCAGCATAACGAAGCCGGGCGGCCGGCGCAGCAGCTATTGACGGTTGGCTATTGGAACCGCACGTGCACCGCCAGGCCCACGCCCCAGGTGCGCGCTCCGGCGTCGTCGCCGATATCGGGAAAGAGAAGCCAGGTCCGCAGATCAACCACCGGCGAGGCGGCGTATCCCAAGCCGAAACCCAGCGGATATTGATTGAACGAGCCGCCGCTTTGCGCGGTCCGCACGCCCAGCTGCGGACCAAACCATACGCGGCCGGCCTGGATCCACACGTCGACCGGGATGCTGATGGCGCTGCGCTGCGGATCGAACAGCACCGGCACGTAGACGCCGGTGTCGACGCGCACCTGGCCGATGCGGAACATCAGCGGAACGCCGAACAGGAAACCCAGGCGGGTGCCGCTTTCGATGGGAAAATAGGCGCGAAACTCCAGGCCCAGCTGGGCGCCTTCGCCGCGCGCCACCAACCAGCGCAGGTGCACCTCGGGATTGGCCACGCTGCTGGTGCCGGTGCCGTAGGTCTCGGTGTCCCAGGTGCGGCCAAATTGATCGGCGCGCATGCCGCGGCCTTCTCCATCAAAACGGATGCCGGTGCGAACGCCCAGCTCCAGCGACGGAACCAGCCCGCCGGCCAGCGCCAGGTTAAGGCCCATGCCGGTGACCGAGCGATCGTCGGGCCCCACCGGCGCGCGCCCGATGCCCACGCCCATGTCTGCCGCCGCTTCGCCGTAAGGAAGCACGATGCTGCGATAGATGAAGGCCGTCGCCTGGACCGGCGACGCGACGAGGAGAAAGAAACCGGCGCTGGTGAGCGCCGCGGCCGCCAGACCGGCCCGACCCGATCGGAAAGAACCGTTCATGCGCGCGATGATCGCCATGCCGCCGTCCGCTGGCAACCCGTCCGGGCGCTTTCGCGCTATAAATCCGCGGTTCATGGCTGATCTGGTGCAGTTGCGGCGAAAATCGCCGGTTTCGGACGCCGCCGGCGCGGTCGGCGGCGCCGCCAGCCCGTCGCGCCGCCTGGCCTACGTCGAGACCTACGGCTGCCAGATGAACGTCGCGGACACCGAGATGATGATGGGTTTGCTCCACGGCGCCGGCTACGCCCGCACCGACGACGCCGCGGCCGCCGACCTGATCTTGCTGAACACCTGCGCCGTGCGCGAAAAAGCCGAGGATCGCGTCTTCGCCCGCGCCAGCATGCTGGCCGCCGCGCACAAGGGCCGCCCGGGCGTCGTCCTGGGCGTCACCGGCTGCATGGCCGAGCATTTGAAAGAGACCATTCACGAACGAGCCCCGTACGTCGATCTGGTGATCGGCCCCGACGGATACCGCCGCCTGGTCGAACACATCGAGACCGCCCGCGCCGGCGCAGCGGTGCAAGACACCACGCTTGATCGCTATGAAACCTACGAAGGCCTGGATCCAGCGCGCCCGATGACCGGCGGGGTGACTGGCCACATCACGATCCAGCGCGGCTGTGACAAATTCTGCACCTTCTGCGTGGTGCCCTACACGCGTGGCCGCGAGCGCGGCACGCCCCCGCGCGAGGTCCTGCGCCAGGCGCGGGCCATGGCCGCGGCGGGCTACAAAGAAATTCAGCTCCTCGGACAGACGGTGAACTCGTATCAATACGAAGAGGTGGGGTTCGCCGAGCTGCTGCGCGCGGTGGCCACCGTCGAGGGCATCGAACGCATTCGCTTCATGTCGCCCTACCCGCTGGATTTTTCGTCGGCGGTGATCGCCGCCATGGCCGATACACCCAAGGTGGCGCGCCACGTTCACCTGCCGCTGCAGACCGCCGCCGACAGCGTGCTCGGACGCATGCGCCGCGGCTATCGTTACGACGACTTTCGCCGCCTGGTCGGCGCGCTGCGGGCGGCCCTGCCCGACGTCGCCATCAGCACCGATCTGCTGATCGGTTTTTGCGACGAGACCGAGGACGAGTTCGCCACCATCCTGCGCGCCCAAGAAGAGCTGCGCTTCGATTCGGCGTTCATGTTCGCCTACTCCGAACGCGCCGGCACGGTCGCCGCCCGCAAGATGCCCGACACCGTCGACGAAGAAACCAAGCAGCGGCGCCTGGCGGCGGTGATCGCCGTCCAGCATCGCATCAGCGGCGAGATCATGGCCGCCCAGATCGGCAAGCGCGAACGGGTGTTGATCGACCACCTCTCCAAGCGCTCGGCGACCGAGTTTCTGGCCCGCACCAGCGGCTACCGCTCGGTGCTGGTTCCGGCCGGTCCGGGCGTCGAACCGGGCGCGTTCGTCGACGTGGAGATCGTGCGCGCCACGCCGGCCACGCTGTTCGGCCGGGTCTGCGCCTAGGCGGGCGGCGCGCCCACCCGTTTGACCGGCGGTTGACCGGGCCGCGCGGGCCTGCTTTAATATACGTTCATCAGGATAGACGGATATGCAGACGCTCGCCGCCACCACCGATCTCTTGCAGCTGTTCGCCGAGCCCTCGCGGGTGCGGCTGGCGGCGCTGCTGGCGGAGCACGAGCTGACGGTGAACGACCTCACCAGCATCACGCAGCTCGGCCAGTCGCGGGTGTCCACCCACCTCGGCAAGCTGCGCGAGGCCGGCGTGCTGTGTGACCGGCGGGCGGGCGGGTCGACGTATTACCGTCTGAACAACGGCCAGATGCCTGCGGCGGCGCGCCAGGTGTGGACGCTGATCGCCGGCGATCTGCGCGACCAGCTGGTGGAGGTCGATCGCCAGCGCTGCGCCGCCCTGCTGGCGGCGCGCCAGAAGACCGCGCGCTGGCCCGACACGGTAGCCGGCGAGATGGAACGGCACTACTCGCCGGGACGGACCTGGGAGTCGCTGGGCCGCGGCCTGCTCGGTCTTTTGCGCCTCGGCGACACACTGGACGCCGGCGCCGGCGATGGCGCCACCGCGCAGCTCATCGCCCCGCACGCCAGATCGGTCACCTGCCTCGATCAAAGCGAGACCCTGATCCAGGCGGCGCGCACCCGCCTGGCCGGATTTTCCAACGTGCGCTTTCAGATCGGCGATCTGCACGATCTGCCCTTTCCTGACCGCAGCTTTGACGATGTCCTGCTGTTCAACGTCCTGACCGCGCTGGCCATGCCGGCCCGCGCGCTGGGCGAATGTGCGCGCGTGCTGCGCCCCGGTGGCCGCCTGGCCCTGGTGACGCTGGCCCAGCACGCGCACCAGGACGTCACCAGCGCCTACGCGCACCGCCACGCCGGCTTTGCCCCGGCGACCCTGAGAAAAATGCTGAAAAAAGCCCACCTGGACGTAGAACAGTGCGAAATCACCGTCCGCGAACGCCGCGCGCCTTATTTCCAGGTCGTCACCGCGCTCGGGCGCCGAAGCAAATAGAAACACCCAATAAGAACCATCAACGATGCACAAGCGAACCACCGAAGAGTATCTGCGCGATCAGTTGTCCCGACGCATTCTGCTGCTGGACGGCGCGATGGGTACGATGATCCAGCGCCACAAGCTCGGCGAGGCCGACTATCGCGGCGCCCGCTGGGCCAACCACGAGCGTGATCTCAAGGGCGACAACGATCTGCTGGTGCTGACCCGCCCGGACGTCATCGCCGGCATCCACGAGGCGTACCTGGCCGCCGGCAGCGATCTGATCGAGACCAACACCTTCAGCGCCAACGCGGTGGCGCAGGCGGATTATGGCCTCGAGACGCTGGCCTACGAGATGAACGTGGCCGCCGCGCGGCTGGCCAAAGCAGCGACCACCAAGTGGACAGCCACCACGCCCGACAAGCCGCGCTTCGTGGCCGGCGCCATCGGTCCCAGCAACCGGACGCTGTCGCTGTCGCCGGACGTGAACGACGCCTCGTTTCGGGCCATCACCTTCGACGCGCTCAAGACCGCGTACGCTGAACAGGTGCGCGGGCTCATCGACGGCGGCGTCGATCTGCTGATCCCCGAAACCTCGACGGACACGCTGAACCTGAAGGCTGCGCTGGTGGCCATCGAAGAGGTGTTCGAAGAAAAAGGCGTGCGCCTGCCGCTGATGCTGTCCGTGACCATCGTCGACAACAGCGGCCGCACGCTGTCGGGGCAGACCATCGACGCCTTCTGGACCTCGGTCGAGCACGCGCGGCCGCTGTCGGTGGGGATCAACTGCTCGCTCGGCGCGACGCAGATGCGGCCGTTTCTGGCCGACCTGTCCCAGGTGGCGACCTGCTTTGTCAGCTGTTACCCGAACGCCGGCTTGCCGAACCCGCTGGCCGCGACAGGCTACGACGAGGAGCCGCCCACCACCGCGTCGCTGCTGCGCGAGTTCGCCCAGTCCGGTCTGGTGAACATCGTCGGTGGCTGCTGCGGCACCACGCCCGAACACCTGGCGGCCATCGGCCGCGCGCTGGAAGGCATCAAGCCGCGCGTGGTGCCGACGGCAGCCACCAAGCCGGAGGTCGGCTACGCGCACTTCTCGGGCCTGGAGACGCTGACCGTTCGCCCCGACTCCACCTTCCTGATGATCGGCGAGCGCACCAACATCACCGGTTCGGCCAAGTTCGCCGAGCTCATCAAGCGCAACGACTTTGGCAAGGCGCTGGAGGTCGCGCTGGATCAGGTGCGCGGCGGAGCGAACATCCTCGACGTGAACATGGACGAGGGCATGGTCGACGGGCCGGCGGCCATGACCACGTTCTTGAACCTGGTGGCCACCGAGCCGGAGATCGCGCGCATCCCGATCATGATCGACAGCAGCCGCTGGTCGGTGATCGAGGCCGGCCTCAAGTGCGTACAGGGCAAAGGCATCGTCAATTCGATCAGCTTGAAAGAAGGCCCGGCGGAGTTCATCAGCCGCGCCAAGACGGTCAAGCGCTACGGCTTCGGCGTGGTGGTGATGGCCTTCGACGAGACCGGCCAGGCCGACACCGCCCTGCGCAAGGTCAGCATCTGCCAGCGCGCCTACCGAACGCTGGTCGACGAGGTCGGCTTCAATCCGCTGGACATCATCTTCGACCCGAACATCCTGGCGATTGCCACCGGCATCGACGAGCACAACGACTATGCCAAGAACTTCATCGAGGCCACGCGGATCATCAAGGCCACCTGCCCGGGGGTGAAGATCTCCGGCGGGGTCAGCAACCTGTCGTTCTCGTTTCGCGGCAACAACGTGGTGCGGGAGGCGATGCACTCGGCGTTTCTGTTTGCCGCCATTCGCGCCGGCATGGACATGGGCATCGTCAACGCCGGCCAGCTGGTGGTCTACGAAGACATCCCGCCCGCGCTGCTCGAACGCGTGGAAGACGTCATCTTCAACCGCCGCCCCGACGCCACCGAACGGTTGGTCGAGTTCGCCGACAGCGTCAAGGGTCAGGGCAAGAAGCGGGAGCTCGACCTCACCTGGCGCAACGACACGGTGGAAAAGCGCCTCAGCCACGCGCTGGTGGCCGGGGTGGTCGACTTCATCGAACAGGACGCCGAGGAGGCGCGGCAAAAATTCGCCCGCCCGTTGCACATCATCGAAGGCCCGTTGATGGACGGCATGCGCATCGTCGGCGATCTGTTCGGGGCCGGGAAAATGTTCCTGCCCCAGGTGGTGAAGAGCGCGCGCGCCATGAAGCGCGCCGTCGCCTACCTGCTGCCGTTCATGGAGCAGGAGAAAGCCGGCGGCGCCGATTCGGCCGGGAAGATCGTGATAGCCACGGTGAAAGGCGACGTCCACGACATCGGCAAGAACATCGTCGGCGTGGTCTTGGGCTGCAACAACTACCAGGTCGTCGATCTGGGCGTGATGGTCCCGTGCGAAAAGATCTTGCAGACGGCCGTGGCCGAGAAGGCGGACATGATCGGGCTTTCGGGCCTGATCACGCCGTCGCTGGACGAGATGGTGTACGTCGCCCAGGAGATGGAGCGGCAGGGAATGAAGATCCCGCTGCTCATCGGCGGGGCCACCACCAGCCGGCAACACACGGCGGTGAAGATCGCCCCACAGTTCTCGCAGACCACGGTGCACGTCCTTGATGCCTCTCGCGCGGTGGGCGTGGTGTCGCGCTTGAAGGACGCGACGGCGCGGGTGGAGTTCGATCGCCTGAACCGCGTCGAGCAGGCCGAGCTGCGCGAGCTGCACGGGAAAAAACAGGCCAAACCGCTGCTGCCGTTCGCCGCCGCCACCGCTCACCGCCTGCCCGTCGACTGGAAGCGGGCGGACATCGCCACGCCGTCGTTCACCGGCGTGCGCGTGGTGGACGACGTCAGCCTGGACGAGCTTGTGCGCTATATCGACTGGACCTTCTTCTTCACGGCGTGGGAGCTGCGCGGAAGATTTCCCGCGATTCTTGACCACCCCGAACAGGGCGGCGCCGCGCGCGAGCTTTACGCCAACGCCACCGCGCTTTTGAAGACCATCATCGACGGCAAGCTGCTGCGCCCGCGCGGCGTGTACGCCTTCTGGCCGGCAGCCAGCGACGGCAACGACGTGGTCCTTTTCACCGACGAGACCCGCGCCACTGAAAAGCTGCGCTTTAATATGCTGCGCCAGCAGGTGGTCAAATCAGACGACAAGCCGTATCTGTCGCTGGCCGACTTCGTCGCCCCGCGGGCCTCGGGGCTGCCCGATTACGTGGGGGCCTTCGCCGTCACCGCCGGACTGGGCGCCGCCGAGCTGGCTCAGCACTATGAAAAGAAGCTGGACGATTACAGCGCCATCATCGTCAAAGCGCTGGCCGATCGCCTGGCGGAAGCCTTCGCCGAATGCCTGCACGCCCGCGCCCGCCGCGACTGGGGGTATGGTGCAAGCGAAGATCTCTCCAACGAGGAGCTGATCGCCGAAAAATACCGCGGCATCCGCCCGGCCTTCGGTTATCCGGCCTGTCCTGACCACACGGAAAAGGCCAAGCTGTTCGATTTGCTGAACGCGCCTTCGGTCGGCATCAGCCTGACCGAAAGCTTTGCCATGCTCCCCGCCGCCAGCGTCAGTGGCCTCTATCTCGGGCACCCGCAAGCGCATTATTTCATGGTCGGACGCATCGGCCGCGACCAGGTCGAAGACTACGCCGCCCGCAAAAAAATGGCCGTTCCCGAGGCTGAGCGCTGGCTGGCCCCCAACCTCAGTTACACCTGACCGTCGACCGATTCGTTGACATTCCCGAGGGGCGAACGTACGTTTCGGCCCTCGTGGAGGATCAAAACATGCGCAGGACTGTCCTGAACGCGACCACCCCGCTGCTGGCGGCGCTGGTCATTGCTGCTGTGGCTGTTGTTGTTCCTGCTTGTAAACCCGACTACCCGTCTTGCGACAAAGACGAGCAGTGCCACGACAAAGAGTTCTGCGTGGAGCACAAATGCCAGCAGTGCCGGCAGTCGTCGGACTGCGGCGCCGGCCGCCAGTGCAACGCCGGCAAGTGCGAGGCCATCCCCGGTTACTGCACCAGCAAATCCCAGTGCCCAGCCAACCAGGAGTGCATCGCCAACCACTGCCGGCCCTGCGCCGCCAACAGCGAGTGCCCCGGCGGTGGCAAGTGCGTCAACGGCACCTGCACCGCCAAGAAGCCGTGCAAGACCGAGAACGACTGCGCGCAGAACGAGGACTGCGTGGAAGGCTTCTGCGTGGCCGAGCGCCCGGCGGCGCCCCCGCCCCAGCAGTGCGCGCTGGATCCAGTGTACTTCGACTTTAACGAATCGGCGCTGACCACCGACGCCACCGCCCGCCTGGCCGTCGACGCCGATTGCCTGAAGAAGGTCGGCCGCGCCGCCACCCTGGTCGGACACACCGACCCGCGCGGCACCGAAGAATACAACCTGGCCCTGTCCGAAAAGCGCAGCCAGTCGGTGCGCGATCACCTCGGCCGGCTGGGCATCGACGGAACCAAGATGATCACCCTGCCGCGCGGGGCGCTGGACGCCAAAGGCACCGATGAACCAAGCTGGGCGCAGGATCGCCGTGTCGACTTCACCTGGCGGTGAGCGGCAACTGGCGCGACGAGGGACGGGGCGATCGCACTTCGGGTCGTCGGGCGGCGCCCTGCCCCGTCTGCTGGTTCTGCTGGGCCTAGTCGGCGGCGCAGTTTTGCCCGCCGCCTGCGTGACCAGCGGCGAAGGCGACAAGATGAAGACCGAGCTCGGTGATCTTCGCGCGCGGCTGGACGACATCGACAAGCGCGACGCCGAATACAAAGAACAGGTGGCCCGGCTGCGCAAGGTGCTGGATCAGGCCACCGCGCTTTTGACCCGCAATTCGGCCGACGTGGGGGCGAAGGCAGCCAAGGCCGAGACGGACATCGCCGCTCTGCAAGGACGCATCGAGGAGCTCACCCACGCCCAGGACCAGCGCGACCGCCAGAACACCGACGACCGCACCCAGCTGAACAACCGCCTGGCCGCGCTGGAGCAGACCCAGACCAAGATCGTCGACAAGGTGGCCCCGTCGCTGCCCGACGACAAGGACCAGCTGTGGCAGCAAGCGTCGTCGCGCCTGAGCGGCGGCCAGCGCGACGAGGGCCGGCGGTTCTATCGGGTCTTCATCCAGCGTTTCCCGCAGGACCCGCGCGCGTCGCAGGCCTACCTGGCCATCGGCAATTCGTTCGTCGCCGAGAGCAAGTACCCGAACGCCGCCGCTGAGTTTCAGAAGATTCTGGACGTCTATCCGCGCTCGCCGGAGGTGCCCGAGGCGATGTGGCAGCTCTCCTCGGCTTTCGTCCAGCTGAAGTTTTGCACCGACGCGCGGGCCCTGCTGTCGGACCTGGTCAAGCGCTATCCCCGCTCGCCACGCGCCGCGGAAGCCAAGAGCCAGATCAAGCAGCTCGGCAAGATGCCGAAGAGTTCCTGTACAAGCTAGCCGGCGAACGGCGCGGCGACCTGGCGGGCAGCGGTGGTGGGGTCGGCGGCTTTGTTCACGGCGGCGATGACCGCGGCAGCGGACGCGCCGGCGGCGGCGACGGCGGCGACGCTATCCACGGTGATGCCGCCGATGGCGACCACCGGAACGGAAACCGTGCGGCAGACCGCGGCCAGCGCTTCGACGCCGACGATCGGATCGGGGTTTTCTTTGCTGGCCGTCCCGAAGACCGGGCCGAAGGCGATGTAGTCGGCGCCGGCCGCAGCCGCGACACACGCCTGTTCGAAATTGTGGGTGGAGATCCCGATGACGATCGTCCGACCGGTTGAACGCAGCACCGCCTGCGCGTCGGCGAGCGGCAGATCCTCCTGGCCCAGGTGCACGACGTCGGCGCCCACCGCCAGCGCAACGTCCAATCGATCGTTCACGCAAAACGGCACGCCGGCGGCGCGACACACCGGCAGGAGCAGCCGCGCCCCGTCGCACAGAGCGGCCGCATCGCTGCCTTTCGCCCGCAGCTGCAGGCAGCAGGGCCGCGCGGCCAGCAGGGCACGGGCGCGTGCCACCAGCGCCGCGCCACCGCCGATGCCGACTGGATCCGGGTTCACGTCGACGATGGCGTAGTACCCCCGCAGCGCGGTCGTCATCGCGTACACTATAGCGCCTTGCCCACGCCGTTCCGCCTCCAGACCGAGCTGCGCCCGATGGGGGACCAGCCGCGCGCCATCGACGAGCTCTGCACCGGCGTCAAGCGCGGCGATCCGTCGCAGGTGCTGCTGGGGATCACCGGCAGCGGCAAGACGTTCACCGTCGCCCACGTGGTGGAACAAATCCAGCGCCCGACCCTGGTCATCGCCCACAACAAGACCCTGGCGCACCAGCTCTACGGCGAGTTCAAGGCGCTGTTCCCCGACAACGCCATCCACTACTTCGTCAGCTACTACGACTACTACCAGCCGGAAGCCTACGTCCCATCGACGGACACGTACATCGAGAAGGATTCGCTGATCAACGAAGAGATAGACCGCATGCGCCACGCCGCGACGTACGCGTTGCTCACCCGGCGCGACGTCCTGATCGTGGCGTCGGTGTCTTGCATCTACGGCATCGGCGCGGCGGAGGCGTACCTCGGCATGAAGATCGATCTCGCCCGCGGCGTGGAGGTGCGGCGCGACGCCGTCCTGCGCCGTCTGGTCGAGATTCAATACGAACGCAACGACGTCGATTTTTCGCGCGGCACGTTCCGGGTGCGCGGTGACTCGGTGGAAATTTTCCCCGCTTACGAGCGCGAAAAGGCCATCCGCATCGAATGGTGGGGCGACGAGATCGAGACCATCTCCGAGGTCGATCCGCTGCGCGGCAAGGTCCTGCGCAAGGTCGACGAGGTGTCGATCTTCCCGGGCTCGCACTACGTGACGCCGGCCGATCGGCTGACCAAGGCGATGGCCGGGATCAAAGAAGAACTGCGTCCGCGCCTGATGGAGCTCAAGCAGCAAAACAAGCTGGTGGAAGAGCAGCGGCTGCAGCAGCGCACGCTTTACGACCTCGAGATGCTGGAACAGATGGGTCGCTGCAAGGGGATCGAGAACTACTCGCGCCATCTGTCGGGCCGCGCGCCGGGCGAGCCGCCGCCCACGCTGCTGGATTACTTCCCGAAGGACTACATGCTGTTCGTCGACGAATCGCACCAGACGGTGCCGCAGATCGCCGCCATGTACAAAGGCGACCGCTCGCGCAAGGAAACCCTGGTCGAGTTCGGCTTTCGTCTGCCGTCGGCGCTGGACAATCGGCCGCTGCGTTTCGACGAATGGGAGGCGCGCGCGCCGCAGACCGTGTACGTGTCGGCCACGCCGGCCGACTATGAGATGAGACAGGCCCAGGGCGTGTTCGTCGAGCAGATCATCCGCCCCACCGGTCTGCTGGATCCGGAGATCGAGGTGCGGCCGGTGGGCTCGCAGGTCGACGATCTGCTGGGCGAGATCCGCGAGCGGGTGAAATCCGGCGAGCGCGTGCTGGTGACGACGTTGACCAAGCGCATGGCCGAGGACCTGACCGAGTACTACACCGAGCTGGGCGTGCGGGTGCGCTATCTGCACTCGGACATCGACACCCTGGAACGCATCGAGATCTTGCGCGACCTGCGCCTGGGCGAATTCGACGTGCTGGTCGGGATCAATTTGCTGCGCGAGGGTCTCGACCTGCCGGAGGTGTCGCTGGTGGCCATCCTCGACGCCGACAAGGAAGGCTTCCTGCGCGCCGAGCGCTCGCTGATCCAGACCATCGGCCGCGCCGCCCGCAACGTGCACGGCAAGGTGATCATGTACGCCGACCGCGAGACCGACTCGATGAAGAAGGCGCTGGACGTGACGGCCACCCGACGGAGGACGCAGGCGGCGTACAACAAGGAACACGGGATCACGCCGAAGACCATCCAGAAGGCCATCGCCGACCTGGCGGGCACCGCGCAGGACGACTTCGTCGATCTCACCAAGCCGCTCAAGAAGTCGAAAACCTCGGACATCCCGCTCGAGGAACTGCCGCAGATCCTGTCGGCGATGAAAAAAGAGATGTTCGATCTTTCGGAGGCGCTGGAGTTCGAAAAGGCGGCGGTCATCCGCGACAAGATCAAAGAGCTGGAGGAAGTCCAGCTGGCCGTCTCTGGATAGGCGTGCGGCGCGCCGGCGGCGCCGTTCAGTCGGCGGCGAACAGCAGGCGCCAGATCGGCGTCCCTTCGTCCACGCACTGGCGCTCGCGGCGCGAACAGGCGGCGTAGGGATTGCCGCGATGGAAGCTCCACGGGCCGACGACGTTGCGCAGCCGGCCGGCGGGCTCGCCTTCCAGCGTGGCCATCGCTTCCAGGGCGATGGCGAAAATGTCGGTCTGCACGAAGATCTCGCCACCTGGAGTCAGCGCCGCCACCATGTCCGCGGCCAGCCCGGCCGAGACCACCCGCCGTTTGTGCTGGCGCGACTTCCACCACGGGTCGGGGAAGTTCACGAAGAACCGCCGCACCGACGCCGGCGCGAACAGCCGCGGCATGTCCACCGACATGTTGGCGAAGACGCTCTCCACGTTGGGCAGGCCCTCGGCCCGGCAGGCTTTATTCGCGCGAGCCACCACCTCGCGCCGGATCTCGACGCCCACGCAGTGGCGTTGCCGATCGGCGCGGGCGCGATCCATCAAGAAGTGCGCCTCGGCCGAGCCGAGCTCGACCTCGAGGTCGCTGCCGGACGGCGCCAACACCGGCGCTACGTCGATCTCCAGCAGATCGGACTTCAGCGGGTTGACGTGCTGGCGGACGCGGCGCATGTGATGAAAAACAACCGCCGTTCAAGAACGGGCCGCGTCGGCGAGCGCGCGCCGATCGCCAGCCAGCAATCTCTGCAGCGCCGCGAAGACCACGCTGACCGCGTCAGCGCCGCCGCTGGCCGCCTCCAGCGCCTGTCCGGAGCGCGACAGCGGCCCCAAAAGCACGCTGGTCTCCCGCGCGTAGGTGCGGCGGGTTCCGTCGGCCATGCGCGCGGCGTTCAGCACCGGCCCTTCGCCCTGGCCATCGATAAATGCCGGCGAGACCCAGCGGGCGCCGGCCCGCGCACCCCGCTCGACGTCGGCGGGCGATCGGCAGTCGACGGCGTGCGGGGCCACCCCGCGGGCGGTGCAGCGGCTCATCGCTTCCCAACCGTCCGGGGTGGCGGGAAAGGCGGGCACCAGATTGGGCCCCAGGGCGGACAACGCCGCGGCGTCGTCCAGCATGGCGGGCAGCCCGGCCGCCGCCCGCACCGACACGCTGACCGGACCCGAGCAGGACGCCGCGATGGCCTCCAGCAAGACGCGGCGGCCGACGTCGTCCAGCGCCGCCAGCGCCGCTGGCGGCACGGTGATCCCGGCGATCACCCCACGCTTGCCTTCCTGCCTGATCTCGTCGAGGTCGCCGCTGTGAAGAAAGACCTTCATCTCCCGCCGCGCTCGGGATCTTCGTAGTCCAGCGCCTCGAAGTTCAGCTCGGACTCGTCGACGGGCCCGGATTCTTCGCCAGCCTCGTCCTCGAACAGCAGCGGCACGTCTTCTTCTTCCAGGGACTGGCGCAGCGCCGCCACTCGGCCGGCGATCGCCTCCAGTCGTCGGCGCGAATCGGCGACCGCGCGCTCGAGTTCGACCAACCGCTCACCCATAGCGGCAAAAATACCACGGATCGGCGCCGCTGCGCCGCTAGACGATCGCGCTGGCCTTGCGGTCGACGTGGTTGACATAGAGCTGCTGCAGGATGCCGATGAGGTAACTGGTCAGCATGTAAAGCGCCAGCCCGGCCGGCAGCACCAGCGAGAAGGCGGTGAACATGATCGGCATCATCAGCGCCATCATTTGCTGCTGCTGCTGGTCCGGCGACGCCGGCGACATGCGCATCTGCGCGAACATCACCCCGCCCATCAAGAGCGGCGTGATGTAGTAGGGATCCTTGGCCGTCAGATCGTGGATGTGCAGAATGAACGGCGACCGGTACAGCTCGACCGCATAGTTCAGCGTCGAGTAAAGGGCGATCCAGATCGGCATCTGGATCAAGCTAGGCAGGCAGCCCCCGAACGGCGAAACGCCGTGGGCCTTGTACAGATTCATGGTCTCGACCGACTGGCGTTGCTTGTCGTTCTCGTACTTCTTGCGGATGGCGGCCATCTTCGGGGCCAGCTTCTGCATCTTCTTCGCCGACAGCAACGAGCGCTGGGTCGGATAGAACGTCAGCAGACGGATGAACACCGTCAGCAGGATGATCGCCAGGCCCCAGTTGCCGACGAACGATTGAAAGAACTTCAGCAGCGACAGGATCGGGCGCGAAAGAAAGGCCAGGTTGACGTCGATCGCTTCGTGCAGGCGCGCGTCCTCGCCGTTCGGGCTGACCTTTTCCAGGTCCTCTCGGATTTTGGGGCCGGCAAAGACGATGAACGGATAGGTGGTCGAGGCGTGCGGCGCCACCGTGCGCTCGCCGAACAGCAAGAAGACGTCACCGATGTCCGGGGCCGGCGACGTTCCCGCGCAGGTCCGCTCGCGCGGCGGCGATTCAGGAAAAGGAACGGCGGCCAGCAAAAAGAACTTGTCGTCGGTGCCGGCCCAAAGAACGTTGCCGCCCTTTTCCAGGCGCTCCTTGGCCACCTTTTCGACCGAACGCCGTTCGGCTTTCTCGCCCACCTCGCAGATGACCGACGCCGGGTTGGCCGAGCTGCCGGAAAGGAAGCTGCCGCCCTTCTGGTCGGGATTCTGATGACCGTAGATGTGCAGGCCAAGGTCATGATCGACCGGCTTGTCGGTCTTGTTCTCGACGGTGACGTCCAGCAATAAGCGATACGACTCCGGTTCGGCGCGGTACTTCTTCTCGATCCGCACGGCGTCGCTCACGAACTCAAAGGCGACGGTGTCGGCCGCCGGACGCGTGACGGTCCAGGCGCCGTCGGAAGGCCTGGCGAATCCGGCCTTGGGGAACTCCGTGCGCAAAGGAGAAAAACCGCTCGCGCTGGTGGTGATGAGCTCGAGGCCGCTCGACGGGTCGCCCTTGCGCATGAGGTACTTCGGCGCGCGAAGCTGCGCTTGGCGCAGGGTTCCTCCGTGGCTGGATAGGACGAAGCGCACGGCCGGAGTGATGAGCTCGACCAGCTCTTCGGGATGATCGGCGGCGGCCACTTCCGCGCCGGCACCTCCAGCGGCGGCGGCCGGGCCCGGCGCCGGGACGCTGCTGGGCGCGGTGCCGGCCGGTGCGATCGACGGTGACGACTTATCGGCCCTGGGCGCGGGCGTGGGAGCGGTCGGCGGCGGGAAGATCTTCATCCAGGCGAACAAGATCCCGACGCAGATAACGATGGCGATGACGACCCGCTTTTCCATGCGACCCTATTTTTGTCCCCCGCGCGACGACCCCAAAGGCTGGGGCACCGGGTCTATACCACCCCGCGCGAACGGATGACAGCGCCCGAGACGCCACGCCGCCAACCCCAGGCCCTTGATGATGCCGTGCTGGCGCAGCGCCTCTTCCGCGTAGGCCGAGCAGCTTGGTTCAAAACGGCAGCGCGGTCCGAGGAGCGGTGAGATGGCCGCGCGGTAGAACTTGATCAAGAACAGGAGAACGGTTTTCATCGGCGCCCAAGTTGTCGGGCAAGGCTAGCAAGCTCCTGCGTCGTAGGCCCGAGGCCGGCGGTGGCCGCCGACGGCTTGGCCACCACCACCAGATCTAGCCCGGCCGGCCAGGCGGTCATCAGCTTGCGACAGCTCTCGCGCACCCAGCGCTTGACGCGGTTGCGGACCACGGCGTTGCCGACCTTCTTGCTGACCGTCACGCCCACCCGACAAGCAGGGGCGGCGTCCCCCGGAGCAACCGCCGACCGCCGCGCGAACAGCAGATAGTGCGCGCCGCCAAAACGGCGCCCGCCATTTTGGACGGCCAGATAGTCCGAGCGCTTGGAGATTCGTCGCGCGCGCGGAAACGCCTCCCGCCGAACGGGCACGGCCAAAGCGCTACTTCTTGGCGACGGTGACGGTCAGCTGCTTGCGGCCCTTGCGGCGCCGTCGGCGGATCACTTCGCGCCCCGCTGCCGTCTTCATGCGTTTGCGGAAGCCGTGCGTCCGCTTGCGACTTTTGCGATGGGGTTGAAATGTCCTCTTCACGGGCTACCTCCGAACTGAAACAAAAAAGCCGCCGCAGCGGCGACGACGAAAGGTCGAAGGAGATACACCGCCGCTTTCGGCCTGTCAACCACACCCGCTTTCGAGGTCGCCGACCGCCCCTGCGGGCGGACTTTTTTGGGTGGGATTTGTAGGCAGCGAAACTCGTCGTCAGAGATCTCCGTCGGTGACGAATGCGCATGATGTTCCACGCTTGTGTCGTCGACGGGAGTTTTGCGTCATTTCCAGATCACCCCGCGCATTCCTCGACGACAGTGTCGCGCGCGCCCGCCGATCGATCGCGCAAAGCCCCATGCGATGGGACTTGGCGCGCTCACAATACAAAATCACCCGTGAAACGTGTGCGTGTCAGGCAGGTGTCCGCGTCGTTTCAAAAAATTTCATTTGTGCTCGCGTGCTTACAGCCCGAGATGGCAGTGGTGGCGGATTTCAGGGTCGTGTTCGTTCACCGCCGTTGTCAAAAAATTTGGCGGATCTTCGCGGTGTTCGGCCGTATGCCCGATTGGTCCTTGATGGGGTGGAAACGGGTCTGATAGACAACGCAGCACTCGCGCGGCTCTCGTTGTGCGAGTCCCCCCAAAACCGAAGCGGAACTTGGTTTCTCCCTGACCGACGTCAGGGGGATGTTTTGGTGTCATTGGCTGTGGATAGAGAGGGGAGTGTTGATTGAAAGTATCCGACCCGGTTGGTGTTTTCCTGTCTCTGCCCCTGTGGAGAAATCCCCGATGACCGTCGAGATGTGGTCCGAAGCGGTCCGATCGATCGAACCGATGGTCAAGCCCGCACACCGCGATCTGTGGCTGCGTCCGATCGTCTGCGTCGGCATCAACGAAGGGCGTATCCGGTTGCGCGCGCCGAACCGCTATCACAAGGAATGGTTCGAGGACAACTTCCTGCCGTCGATCCTGCGCGATCTGGAAGCGCGCGCCCAGCAGACGTTCACCGTCGACTTCGAAGTGGTCGAGGAAGACTCGCTGTCGGCGGCGCGCGTGCCGATGCGCGAATCGTCAGTGGAAGATCGCCCGACGCCGGTCCCCACGCCAGCGCGGCCACCGGAGCTGCTCCCGCGCTATACCTTCGATCGATTCGTCGTCGGGCCGACCAACCAGTTCGCTCACGCCGCGGCCCGCATGGTGGCCGAGGCGCCCGCTTCGCGCTGGAACCCGCTTTTCATCTACGGCGGCGTCGGCCTCGGCAAGACCCACCTTCTGCAGGCCATCGGCCACGAGATCCACCGCCAGCGTCCCGACTGGGTGATCACCTTCGTCACCTGCGAGCGCTTCGTCACCGATTTTATCGGGTCGATGATGAACCAGAAGCGCCAGAGCGGCACGAATCTCATGCAGGAATTCCGGGCCCGCTACCGCGAGGTCCCGGACGTGCTGCTGGTCGATGACGTGCAGTTCCTATCCAACAAGGACAGCTCGCAGGACGAGTTCTTTCACACCTTCAATGCGCTTCACTATGCGCACAAGCAGATCGTCCTGACGTCAGACAAGCTGCCGGCGGAATTGCCAGGCGTCGAGGATCGGCTGCGCAGCCGCTTCACCTGGGGCCTCATCGCCGAGGTGGAGACGCCCGATCTGGAAACGCGCGTGGCCATCTTGAAGCGCAAGGCCGAGGCGGAGAAGGTGATCCTTCCCGACGACGTGGCCTTGTACCTGGCGGCGCACATCAAGACCAACGTGCGCGAGCTGGAAGGCGCACTGTTGCGTCTGGCGGCCCGGGCGTCGTTCCAGGCCCAGCCTATCTCGCTGGAGGTGGCGCGTGAAGCCTTGGCCAAGCTGTTCGCCCATACACCCACCGGGCTGACCATCGAAGGTATCCAGCGCGAAGTGGCTGCGTACTTCGACGTCAAGCTGCACGATCTGAAGGGACCGAAGCGCCACCGCGCCGTCGCCCATCCGCGCATGATTGCCATGTACCTGGCCCGCAAGTTGACCTCGATGAGCTATCCCGAGATCGGCAGCCGCTTCGGCGGCAAGGATCACTCGACGGTGATCAGCGCGGTCCGCAAGATCGAGCGCCTTTGTGGCGAGGAGCCCACCGTGCGCAGCGTGGTCAGCACCATCGAGAGCCACCTGCGCCAGCCCTG
Source organism: Polyangia bacterium (assembly GCA_036268875.1). Lineage (GTDB taxonomy): Bacteria > Myxococcota_A > Polyangia > Fen-1088 > Fen-1088 > DATKEU01. The sequence continues at coordinate 47,131 of DATATI010000095.1, forward strand.
ATTGGCCCGCGCCGGCGGCCCTGCTGGCCTGTGGAAAGACCTGTGGGGTGGATCGGTATAAGTGCGATCTCTCGGTTCTCCACCACGCCACGGAAAAACACGGGTGGCTTTTCAACAGGCCGCCGCCCTGCCCTTCTCCGACGGTGAGCGAGCAACAATTCACAACTCCACAGGCCCTACTACATCTACTTTTTAATCTTCTAAATTAAAGATAGAAGACAGAAGGAAACAACCGGGCGGGTGTTGCCAAGGATAAGGAGCACGGGATGGAGTTCAAGATAGACAAAGGCGAGTTTCTTCGCGGGCTGTACTTGGCCTCCGGGATCGCTGATCGCAAAAGCACCTTGCCGATCTTGGCCAATGTCCTTTTGCGCACCGAGGGCAAAGACAAGCTCATGTGTGGCGCCACCGATCTGAGCGTGACCACCGTGGCGTCGTTGAACGCCAAGGTCGAGAAGGAAGGCGGCCTGACCGTGGTGGCGCGCCAGCTTTATGAGATCGTCAAGGGCCTGCCGGGCGACGAGGTCCGGGTGCGGCGCAACGACCAGAACTGGGCGGAGATCCGCTGCGGTAAGGTCGAGTTCAAAGTGGTCGGCATGCCCGACCGCGACTATCCGAAGTTGCCGGCGATTCAAGAAGCCGAGACCTTCAAGGTCGACAGCGCCACGCTCCGCGAAATGATCAGCAAGACCTTGTTTTCGGTCTCGCTGGACGAGACCCGCCAGCATCTGTCCGGCGTGCTGTTCGAATCAGACGGCGCCCAGGCCCGCATGGTCTCCACGGACGGCCACCGCCTGTCCAAGGTGGGTCGCGCCTTGCCCGGCGGCCCCAAGTTGCCGACCGGTATCTTGATCCCGCGCAAGGGTGTCACCGAGATCCGGCGCGCCATCGAGAACCGCGAAGCGCCCTGCGCCATCGGCGTTTACCAGGGCAACTTTGTGCTGAAGGCCGATGATGTCGGCTTGTCGGTCAAGCTGATCGATGGGCAGTTCCCGCCCTACGATCAGGTCATCCCCAAGGACAATGACCGAGCCGTGGTGGTTAGCCGGACGGCCATGCTGGACGCGCTCAAGCGCGTGGCCTTGATGTCGTCGGACAAGACCTGGGGCGTGCGCATCGGCCTTGAGAAAGGCAAGCTGCGCATCGAGAGCGACAACCCTGACCTGGGCGCCGCCAAGGAAGAGATCGACGTGCCATACAAAGGCACGGCCATGCAGATCGGGTTCAACGCCCGTTACTTCATCGAACTGCTCAGCGAGATCGAGACGCCGGAGGTTCGCCTGGAGCTGAGCGGTGAGCTGGATCCGGGCGTGGTGCGTCCCGCCGACGGAAGCGACTACGTGGGCGTGGTGATGCCGATGCGCCTTTAGCCTCGGTCGGAAGCCGCGCGCGACTTGCGAATTCGGGCGCTCTTCGCGACCGGTTGGCGGAATCTGGCTCCGCTGACGCTGCCGCTGGGGCCACGGCTGACGGTCCTGCACGGCGACAACGGGCAGGGCAAGACCAACCTCATCGAGGCGGTTTACTACCTGGCCACAATGCGGTCGTTCCGCACCAGCCAGGCCATGGATTTGGTGGCGACCGAGCTGGGTGCGGGCGGCGTGGCCAGGGTGGGCGCCGCGGTCGAAGGGCAAGAGCTTGAGCGTAAATTGCAGGTTACGGTCGGCGCCGGCGGTCGGACGGTCACCATCGACGGCAAGTCCGTGCGCGGACAGGCTGCCATCTTCGGCGCGCTTAGCGTCGTGCTATTCGTGCCGGAGGACCTGCTGCTCTTGCGGGCGCCGCCCATGGCTCGACGGCGGTTTTTGGACCTGGCCGTCTTCAATGTCGAGCGCGCCTATTACAAAGAAGCCAGCGCCTTCCTGCGCGTGCTCAAGAGCCGCAATATTCTCCTTCGACAGGGGCGCGCCCAGGGAACGCTGCTCGAGACGTACGACGAAGAGCTGGCGCGCTCTGGCGCGCGGCTGGTGATGCGGCGGCGAACCCTGGCGTCCGAACTTGGCCCGCGCCTGCGGACGTACTTCACGGCATTGCACGGCGCGCTTCCGGTCGATCTGCACTACCGCAGCGATCCCACCGTCGAAGCTGCCAACGACGAAGCGGCCGTGGTGACGGCGTTACTGGAAGGCTTGCGGGCGCGCCGTGATCTGGACCAGCGCCGGCGCTTCACCGGCTTCGGTCCGCAGACCGACGATCTGGAGATCAGCCTAAGCGATCGTCTGGCGCGCACGCACGCATCGCAGGGCCAGATCCGTTCGCTGGTGCTGGCCTTGAAAATGGCCGAGCTGGCAAACGTGGAAGCGCGCCGAGGCGAGGCGCCGGTGCTGCTGCTCGACGACGTGCCCAGTGAACTGGATCCGCAACGCCGCGAATATCTGTTCCACCTGGTCAGCACCCTCTCCTGCCAGACGATCATTTCGGTCAGCGATCGACACCTGGTGCCGGCGCTGCCCGGCCGCGACGACTTTGCGGTGGCCGGCGGCGTGGTGCGCGCCGGCTTGTGACGAGAGTTGACGAGCGTTTTCCCTTTGCAGGTCCGCGTCTGCGTGCTAGGTTATTGGAACCGTTGAGGTTATAGGCTGCTTCCGGCCTCTTCTCAAACGCCAAAAACGCCAAAGACCAGGCCAAAGACGACACAATGACCAGCCCGGTCGTGCCCCCGGGCGGCACAGAGAATGGGGAGAGCGTAGCTCCCCCTCCATCTGCCGCCAGCGACTATAACGAAGAGAGCATCCAGGTCCTCAAAGGCCTCGAGGCCGTGCGCAAGCGGCCCGGCATGTACATTGGCGATACCGATGACGGCACCGGCCTTCACCACATGGTGCACGAGGTGGTGGACAACTCCGTCGACGAAGCGCTGGCTGGTTACTGCGATCGCATCGACGTGACGATCCACTTCGACGGCTCGGTGTCGGTGGAAGACAACGGACGCGGCATCCCGGTCGGCGAACACCCGACGGAGAAACGTGCCACCGCCGAGGTGGTGATGACCGTCTTGCACGCCGGCGGCAAGTTCAACCATTCGAACTACAAGGTCTCTGGTGGTCTGCACGGCGTCGGCGTCTCGGTGGTCAATGCGCTCTCCGAATGGTTGAAGCTTGAGATCAAGCGTGAGGGAAAGACGTATTACCAAGAGTATCGGCGCGGCGATCCGGTCACCGCTCTCACCGCCATTGGCGTCTCCGAAAAGACCGGCACCAAGGTGACGTTCAAGCCCGACTCGCAGATCTTCAAAGGCACCGAGTACAGTTTTGAATTGCTGTCGCAGCGCCTGCGCGAGCTTTCGTATTTGAACCGCGGACTCACCATCAGCGTGCGCGACGAGCGTTCAGACAAGTCACACGAATTCCGTTTTGCCGGCGGCATCGTCGAGTTCGTCGCCGATCTCAACGGTTCGAAGATCGCCATCCATGACAAGCCGATCGCCATCGCCGGCGAAGTGGACGGCACGCAGGTAGACATCGCCTTGCAATGGAACGATTCGTACCAGGAAGCGGTCTACTGCTTCACCAATAACATCAAGAACAAGGACGGCGGCACGCACCTTACCGGTTTTCGCGCGGCGCTGACCCGCACGGTGAACGCCTACGCGCAGGCGGCCAACTTGTTGAAGGATCTCAAGAGCGGCCTTGGCGGTGACGACATCAGCGAAGGCCTCACCGCCATCGTCTCGATCAAGCATCCCGATCCAAAGTTCAGCAATCAGCCCAAAGACAAGCTGGTATCGTCGGAGGTCAAAGGGATCGTCGAGCGGGTGGTGAACGAAAAACTCGGTCGTTTCCTGGAAGAGCACCCGCGCGAGGCCAAGCAGATCATCGAGAAGGCCGTGTTGGCGGCCCGCGCCCGCGATGCCGCCCGCAAGGCGCGCGAGATGGTGCAGCGCAAAGGGGCCTTGGACTCATCGTCGCTGCCCGGCAAGCTGGCCGACTGTCAGGAACGCGATCCTGCCCTCTGCGAGCTTTATATCGTCGAGGGCGACAGCGCCGGCGGCTCAGCCAAGCAAGGGCGTAACCGCAAGGACCAGGCGATTCTTCCGTTGCGCGGAAAGATCCTCAACGTCGAGAAGGCGCGCCTCGAGAAGATGCTCTCCTCGCAGGAGATCGTCACGCTGATCACCGCGCTTGGATGTGGGGTCGAGCAAGAGAAAGACGTCGACAAGATCCGCTACCACCGGATCATCATCATGACCGACGCCGACGTCGACGGAAGCCACATCCGCACGTTGTTGCTGACCTTCTTTTACCGCCATTTCCGGGAGATCGTCGATCGCGGCTACCTCTACATCGCGCAGCCGCCGCTTTATCGGGTCAAGCGTGCGAAGAAGGAGCTGTATCTGAAAAACGAGCAGGCGCTGGAGGATTACCTGCTCGACAGCGCGGCGGAAAATTTGAAGCTGCTCAGACCCGATGGTGGCCCAGCGCTAGAAGGCGAGGCGCTGCGCGAGATGGCCAAACAGGCGGGCAAATACAAACGGCTTCTCAGCGTGGTCGATCGAAAGTGCGACGCGCGCATCGTCGATGCCATCGTCAAATCGGCGCATCTGGCGAAGGGGGATCTGCGTGATCAGATGGTGGTGGCACGCGCCCTCGCCCGCCTGCAGCAGTACTTCGACAAGTTCGCGCCCGAGCTGTCCGACGCCGTCTTGAAGGTGGCCCCTGACACCGAGCACGGTGGTTTCAAGATCGTCGCGCCGGCCCGCGCCGCTGGTGTGCGCAAGCCGACAACTATTGATTTCGAGTTCATGGACTCGCCGGAGTTTGCCGACCTGACGGCTATCTACGCCAAGCTGGCCATCCTGGGTGAGCCGCCTTACGCGCTGGAGAACGGCGGCGATCGGATCGAGTTTCAGCGCCTGGAAGAGCTGGTCGATCGGGTGAACGAGCTCGGCAAGAAAGGCTTGCAGATTCAGCGCTACAAAGGTCTGGGTGAAATGAACCCCGAGCAGTTGTGGGAGACCACCATGGATCCGGCGCGCCGGACGCTGCTGCAGGTGCGTGTGCAAGACGCTTACGAGGCCGACAGCCTCTTCTCCACGCTGATGGGCGATTTGGTGGAGCCCCGGCGCGCCTTCATCGAGACCAACGCGCTGAACGTCCGCAATCTGGACGTCTGAACGTTCGCTGCGCTCGCTACGTGGGAGTAAGCCGGCGCGGCGGAGGAGCGCCTCCTGGCGAAAACGGCGACGCTGCTGCCGCCCGAGTTGGGAGGCCGGACTGGTGGGGAGAATGGCGGGAAAAGAAAAACGCCCGGCGGGAAGTCCCAACCGGGCGGTCACTGCTTAGGTTAGCGAGCTAAGAGCGAGTCTTAAATTTAACAGGCAAAGATCCGATCGAGCTTTTCCTCGATCTTCACTTCCTTGGACTTCGTGGCAACGGCGATCTCTTTGATCAGCAGCGTGCGCGCTGTGTCCAGCATCTTGCGCTCGCCGAACGACAGCTCCTTGTCGCCTTTGAGGCGCTGCAGATCGCGAAGTACCTCGGCAATCTCGAAGACCGAGCCGGTCTTGATCTTTTCCATGTATTCGCGGTAGCGGCGGTTCCAGGTCTGCCCTTCCACCGCCACTTCTCGGCTTTTCAGGATCTCGAAGACCTCGTCGACCTCGTCGGCGCGGATCAGCTCACGCAGGCCGACGGCCCCAGCGTTGCGCGTCGGGATCATGATCTTCATCCCGTTCTCGAGAATCTTGAGGATGTAAAAAGTCTGTTTGTTCGAAGAGATCTCCCGCGTCTCAATACCGACAATCTGTGCTACCCCATGGGCCGGATACACGGCCAGATCTCCCACTCGGAAAGTCGGCTCCATAATTACCGCTGCTCCTTATTGATGACGGTTTTCAAGGCACGCGAACTCTATCACGCGATTTGAACCCCTTCAATGCGAATGAGGCGCGTCAGACAGGAATAGTATAATTTGCGAGGCTCATTTTGATTCAGCGCGCAGTGCTTCAAATTCATCGCTCACCGCCGGCGGCGTCGCGGATGAATCGCAGGATCGACGCCACGGCGAACCCCGTGCCGCCTTTTCCGATATGACCGAACTCTTTGTCGGCGCTCGCCGGACCGGCGATGTCCACATGGACCCACGGCGTCTCGCCGACGAACTCTTTGAGAAAATGACCGGCGGTCAGGGCGCCGCCCCAGCGCTCGCCGGTGTTCTTCATGTCGGCGATCTCCGATTTCAGCTGCTCGGACAGACGGCCGGGCAAGGGCAGCGGCCACATCTCTTCACCGGCGGCACGCGCGGCATTCAGCCAGGCCACTGACAAGGCTTCGTTGTTGCTCATCACGCCGGCGGTGTGCTGGCCCAGCGCCACCACGCAAGCGCCAGTCAAGGTGGCAAAGTCGATGACAATGTCCGGCTTCAGGGCCAAGCCGTACGTCAGAGCATCGGCCAAAGTTAGGCGGCCCTCAGCGTCGGTGTTGTTGATCTCCACGGTCTTGCCGGCCATCGAGCGGAGCACGTCGCCCAATTTGTAGGATCGTCCGGAAGGCATGTTCTCGGTGCATGCGGCCAAAGCATGGACCTCCACCGGCAATTTCTCGCGGGCAACAGCGCCGATCGCGCTCAGCACAGCGGCGGCGCCCGCCATGTCGACCTTCATATCCAACATGCCGTCGTTGGTCTTCAACGACAGCCCGCCCGAATCGAAGGTCACGCCCTTGCCAACCAAAACGATCCGCTTACGCGGTGCCGCCGGTTTCCAGGCCAAATGAATGAAGCGCGGCTCTTCGTCACTGCCTTGAGAAACAGCGAGGAAAAGGCCCATTCCGCGCTCCCGGCACTCGGTGGGGCCCAAGACTGTGAACTCCAAACCAGCAGCGTGCGCCAGTTCGCGCGCCGTCTCCGCCATGCGTGTCGGCGTCATCACCGCGGCGGGTTCGTTGACCAGATCGCGGGCCATAGCCACCGCACGCGCCGTCTCCTGAGCCCGAGCGAGGGTCCGGGCGGCAGCGGCGCAATATTTGTTGTTGGCGGCGGTCCGGGAAAAAATTAGCAGCGCGGCGAGTGGTTCAGGTGGGCGATTGTCGCCGGAGAGGTATTTGTCGAAGCGATAGGCACCCAGCAAAGCGCCCTCGGCCAGTGCCTGGATGTCTGAAAATGACGGTTCGTCTTCGGGGTCGGCCGCGACCGGCAGGAGAACCAGACCGCCTTTGCTGGCGCCGACGGACGCGGCCGCGCGGGCGGCGCGGCCGGCAGCGGGCCGCATGTCGGCCGGCTGCGACGAGGAACGCTTACCGAGTCCGATCAACATCAGCCGCTCGGCGGCCAGTCGTCCTTGCGTGTGAACCAGCAAGGTCTGTCCTGCTCGGCCGCGAAATCGCTCTTCGAGAATCGCCCGCCGGAGGCTGCCGTCCAGCGCTCGGTCGGCGGCCGCCAGCGTCGGATCGTCTGCCGTCGCCTCTTGGTGAAAAACAAGGGCCAAAAGCGAAAGCGGCTGCAGCAACGGATCAGCGGCTGAAAATGAGATCTCCATGGCGGCCGGGCGGCTTCAGGGTAGGGGGCAGAGTCGCGATTTTCAAGGGAGTTCTGTTGACAGGAACGCAGCCAAGACAGTAGCGTGGTCGGTTAATGGCGTCGGCCACCCGGAAACAGACTGTGCGTAAGCGCGATCGCAAAGTGACCGCGAAATCCGGCACGAAGGTAGCTGTAACGCCGACGACGAAAGTTGCTCGGGATGAAGCTCCGACCGGCGGAGAAAGTCGATTGGCTAAGAGCCGGGTCGCCACCCATGGCAAAGAGCCCGCGGCCATGGAAAGTTCGAGCGAACACAAAGTTCCCCCTGCGCTGCCGGTGCCCATCGCCAGCTTCACATTTTGAGCGCCGGTTTCAAACACCGAGAGAGAGACGACGAAGATGTCCGAGAACCATCAGCTGGCTGACAAGCGGGAAAATGCCGCCCGGATCTTGCGCGAGATTTTGGATCGAATGGGAATCGATGCCGAGGTCAGCGCCTTCGACGATGGCGAGCGGGTAATCTTAGACGCGCATGGCCAGGAATCTGGATTGGTGATCGGGAAAAAGGGAGCCACCCTTGATGCTCTTCAATATTTGATCAACCGGATAGTCAGCAAGAAGCCGGGCGACGGCCCAGGCATCGTCGTCGATGCGGAAGGATACCGGGGTCGACGCGAGGATTCGCTGACCGATCTGGCTCAGCGGCTGGCCGAAAAGGCGATCAAGAGCGGGCGTCCGGTCCCCGTCGAGCCGATGAGTCCGCATGACCGGCGGATCATTCATGTGGCGCTGAAGGAACATGGAGGCGTCACAACCGAATCGGAAGGGGAAGGACTCTTTCGCCGGGTAGTGATTTTTCCGAAGGGCCGCGCCTCAGAGAGCTGAGCGGTCGCCGAGCAGCCTCGCAACGCGATAAGCGCCCAAGGCCGCCAGCAAGGCGTCGGCCAATCGATCGGGAGAAGGGTCGGTGACAAAGGGCAAGACGCCCAGCGGTCGAACGCCGGAGATGAGTTCGATTTGCCGGAGGTTGTCCAGCTTCGGATCGTGAGAGCCAGGGCTGGTCTCGACCAGGATGATTCCCGCCAAAGCCAAGCCGCGGCGGCGGATTTCGTTAGTGGCCAGACAACAATGGTTGATGGTTCCCAGGGCTGCGCGGCCCACCAAAAGAAGCGGAAGGGCCAGGCACAGAGCGATATCCACAGTGGTGGACGTCCCAGCAAAAGGCACCAAAAGGCCGCCCGCGCCTTCGACGAGCAACCCGGCTCCTTGGCTTCGCAACGAGGCAGCTCTGTCGACTATCGAAAGGATATCGACGGTAATACCCGCGGCGGTTGCGGCGACGGAAGGAGCGGCAGGCAAAGGAAAGGTATAGCGGACGACTTGCTCGACGGGCACGGGCTGATCCGCGGCCAGCCATAGCGCCCGCGCGTCGGCTGGGTCGGGAGAGCAGCCGGTCTCGACTGGCTTGAAAGGCACAAAAGTCTTGCCCGATCGATGGGCGATTCGGGCCAGGGCGCAGGCGACGGCCGTCTTGCCGACGCCAGTGTCGGTGCCGACGACAAACAGTCCGGGCTGGAGAGAAAGATCGATACTCACGGAGACAGCTCGCTCAGGGCCGCGAGGAGACCGTCGATCTCCTCCGGCTGATGAGAGGCGGAGATCGTCACCCGTAGGCGTGCAGTTGTTTCGGGGACGGTTGGTGGACAGATGGCCGGGACGAAGAGGCCACGATCCGAAAGCAGGCGGGCCGCCGCGAGGGCTCGCTGGTCGCTGCCGAGGATGACAGGAAAGATCGGAACGCGCGGCTGGGGCGATCCAAGGAGACCGCGGGAAGGCAGGCCAGCCGCGAGACGCTGGCAGTTGGCTTGGAGGGCGCGGCGGTGTGCGTCGCCTTCAGCGCCGGCGGCAAGAGATACGGCGGCAGCGCTGGCGGCGGCCGACGGCGGGCGGGGCGGCCGTGGTAAAAATGAACGTCCGGGCCTTGTTGAGAAGAAAAAACCGCTAGGGACTTTGGCCGGCGACGAACCTGCCGAAGGATCCAAATGCCTTGCCCACGGTCCCAATGAGGACGTTGGGAATGATTCCGGCGGCGGCGCAAAGCCCGCGACCGCCCGGCCCCAAGACTCCCAGAGCATGAGCTTCGTCGACCACGAGAACCGCGCCGGTATCCTGAGCAGCCCTGGCCAGGGCCCGCAGAGGCGCGACAGCGCCATCCATAATGGAAAGGGACTCCGTGACCAGTATGCGATGCCGATAAGAGACAGCCTTTTGAAGAGTCTCATGAGCAGCACTTAGGCGCCGCTCCCTCTGGTGACGTTGGTGCGATAAGAGACAGCCTTTTGAAGAGTCTCATGAGCAGCCCGGCCATCTGCACAATGGAAAGATCTTTTAGCGTTGCCCGGGACAGGCGGCAACCATCGAATAGGCTGGCATGTTTGCCCTGATCAGAGGCGATTAAGTCCTCGGGCCCGGCCAGTGCGGTGATTGCAGCCAAATTGGCAGTTATAGCCGGTTGAGAAGCAGAGGCAGTCGGGCTGCGGAAGGTGTTGGGACGAGGCGGCCTCAAGCTCGTGATGGGGGCGGCAGATCTCCGCTAACCAGGCGGGCGGCGGCGGAGCCGAAGCCAAAGGCGCCGCTGATGTCGGCTGCGGCTTGAGCGAGAATGGGATAGGTGACCAGCCCGAGATAATCATTGGAAGCAAAGGAAAGGAGAGGGCGGTTCTGCTGCCGCACATGGATGCGGTCGCCTCCGGAAACGGCAGGACAAGCGCGCAATCGGTCATGCGCACGGAGCTGGTTCCAGTTCTTCGGCCAAGGACGGCAGGAAGTGGATATATTGCCTTTATACCCCCCGGCGATGTTCCACGTGAAACGATCCGCTGGCGATGCGGAGTTCCGGTTTCACGTGGAACGTCGGAAAGATAATAGCCAGCGGGTGCCATCGGCATAGGATTCGACATCTTCCGGATCAAGTCGATCCGGAATTGCAAGCGACCGATGCGCCGACAATGCCAGGATGCGACCCTCCGGCCGAACCAAGGACCATGCCTTTTGCAACCAATCTTCGGGACGAAATGTTGCTCGCGACATAGCCACATCAAAGGGGGCACTGCGTCCGCCAGGCAAAGCGCCTTCCCATCTTTCGGGCACCACCGATACGCGATTACTTAGCCGCAAGGTGCGGATGGCCGTTCGAAGAAAAGCGACCTTCTTTCGGATCGGTTCCACCATGAGGATAGAGGCCTGGGGCGCCATCAGCGCCGCCGGCAGAGCAGGCAAACCACCGCCGCTCCCGATGTCCACCACTTTGGCTGTGCTCTTGATTTGCCTGGCGACAGCAAACGCGTCCGAGAAATGCTCGTCTATCAATTCATTGAGCGATTTCGCCCCCGTCAAATTGATCCGTTCATTCCATTGCAAGAGCAGTTGGCCATAAGTCAGCAATGCCGCTCGGTCCGCCCGGGACAGAGGAAGCTGCCATTGCTCCGCCATTCGCCGAAGCTGTGTTAGCGCTTGTTCTTCTTTCGGCACCATTCGGACAGTATCATTGCGGCCCATGTTGGCAGAGCCGGCCCTGTCTGAAACCCTGGGTGAATTCGTGAAGTACTTTGCCGGCGGTCGCTCGGCCTCTGTGCAGACACTGGTGGGCGATGCCTCCAGTCGGCGATACCACCGCGTGACAATGGCTGGCGGATCGCCAGCCAGCGTGGTGATCATGGAGCTGCCCGAGGATCAATCGAAGTCCGAGGAGGGCGGCGCCGAAGGGCCGCCGACTGAACTGCCGTTTCTGAACCTGCAGCGCTATTTGGACGCCGGGGGATTGCCGGTTCCTCGTATCTATCATCACGATCTGAAACGGGGACTGGTGGCGCTGGAGGATCTGGGTGACCAAACATTCGAGATGGCCGTGAAAGCCGCCACGCCTGAGCAGCGGCGGGGGTTGTACCGACAAGCCATGGCGCACATCGTGGCCTTGCAACGTCTGGGAGACAGCCGCCCGGATCCGGCGTGTGTGGCATTCGGTCGGCGCTTTGATCAGGCTCTTTTGCGCTGGGAATTAGACCATTTTCGCGAGTGGTACCTGGAAGCGGCGTCGCATGCGGCCCTCACCGCTGCCGAGTCCCAGGCCGTGACCCAAGCCTTTGAGTGGATTGCCGCCACACTGGCTCAAAGCCCCCTGACCTTGGTTCATCGCGACTTCCAGAGCCGCAACTTGATGCTCGTCGGCTCAGCCGGCACGCCTGAGATCCGCATCATTGATTTTCAAGACGCTCTTCTTGGCTCGCGGGCTTACGATCTAGTGGCGCTATTAAGGGATTCTTATGTCGAGCTGCCGTCCGCCGAGGTAGACGCCCACGTCATCTGGTTTGGCCAAGAAGTGGGGTTGCCCGCCGAGGATTTCCAGCGCCTTTTCGTCCTGCAGGCCTTGCAGCGCAAGTTGAAGGACACCGGCCGCTTCATCTATATCGACCGGGTCCGCAAGAATCCCAGCTTCCTGCGCTGGATTCCCACCAGCCTTCGCTATGTGGCCGCGGCCTTGAGAGCAGCCCCAACGCCGCTTGAGCCACTGCGGGAGATCTTCGAACGCCATATACCGGCCCTCCACGACTCATAGCAGTTTGCTAGGTACATTTCGTATGACATTGCCGCCGTCCACAAAGCGCAGTGGACACGTCGCGTTGCCTATATACTTTCGCTCGCCGGCTTTGGGGGACTGCTGCGCCCTCGGCTGAACCCATGGAACCGCGAACCGAACCGCCCTTCCCGAAGAGTGTGCTGGTTGTTGACGACGATCCGAAGAGCCGTCGGATCATCGAGGTCAGCCTGCGCAGCGAAGGTTTCGACGTGCAGGTCGCCGCTGATGCCGTCGCGGCGACGGCCTGGTTGGAAGACAATGTGCCCGGCGTGATCATCGCCGCCACTGCTCTCGGCGACGTCGACGGCTTCGATTTTTGCCGCCGCGTGAAAGAGAAACCGGCGCACGCACAAGTTCCATTCATGTTGCTGGGCGAGGCCACGGCGGCGAATCGAATTCGCGGAATCGAGATCGGCGCCGAGGAATTCGTCGGCAAGCCGGTGTTCATCAAGGACGTGGTGGGTCGTGTGTCGTTGCTGCTGCAGCGGCAGAATCGCCAGCGTATGGAGACGGACGGGTCCGGCGACCAGGCTTTCGTCGGCACCCTAGCGGACATCTCGGTGGTTGATCTGGTTCAGACGCTGCAAGGCCCGCGGCGCTCCGGCGTCGTCCATCTGCGCAGCCAGCAAAGCGGCAGCGGCGAAATCTATTTTCGCCAGGGTGCGGTGGTCGACGCGGAGGTCGGTCGCCTCTCGGGGCGCGAGGCGATGTTTCGCCTGTTTTCCTGGTCGCAAGGCACGTATCGCATCGAACCGAAGAGCATCCGTCGCAAGGACGCCATTGGCCTTCCGCCGGCCGCGCTGGTGATGGAGGGGATGCGCCGGTTGGACGATTGGCAGCGCCTGTTGAAAGATCTTCCACCACTGCCGACGGTGTTCGAGGTCGACTACCGCGTGCTGGCCGAGCGCCTGGCGGAAATTCCCGACGAGGTGAACGCGATCCTGCGTCTTTTCGACGGCGCTCGCACCCTGCTCAACGTCGTCGATGATTGCGGCATCGCCGACAGCGAGGCGCTGAGCCTGGCGGGCAAACTGTTTGCTGAAGGCATCATTCGTGATGTGCAGGCGCCCGCCGAGGAGACCGCGGCCGCTTCGCCCGCTGCCGAGGGATGGTTGACCGAGGCGGCGGGTCCGTTTCGCCCGCCGGCCGTCGCCGACGACGCCGAGCCGCCCACCGGCGACGGAAACGACATTCATCGCCGGCGCACCGGACCGCTGGAGCCGCTGGAGCCGCCGCTTTCGGCAGCGCCGCCGCCAGTGGCCGACGAACCGCGACGGGACACGTTGCTTGAATTGGCTGTTCCAGCGCTGGAGGAACCCAGCGCGGCCAATGGGGCGCCAGCCTCGGTCTTGAATGGTGCGATCTCGACGCCGATCGCGGCGCCGGCATCGGAGGAACCGCCGCCGGCCGATGCCGCCGACGAAACGGTGGATCTAGCGCCCAGCGCCGCTACGCCCGAGGCCGTCGCACCCACGGTGGCAGTCGCACCCGACGAGCCACCGCCCATCGCTGTGTCCAGCGGTGCCATTCCCGGACCGCGGGAGAATGAACCGGCCGTGGTCATCCCGTTCGGGGACATGGGCGGCGCCGCGCGGCGCACCTTGCTGGCCGCTGGCGGAGCACCCACCGCCGCAGCGAACGCCGCCGACAGCGGTCCGCTGGCAGCCATCGCCGGTTCGTTGGGCGAGTCGATGTCGCCGTCGGCGCGCTCGACCGAGCCGGGCATTGGTCCGCCCGACGAACTATCCGCGGGATCGCCTCTTGCCGACGCCACCGCGGCGGAGGCCTTGCTGGCCGGTGCAGAACCATTCCCATCTGCGTCCGATTCCACAGCGCTGCCCGTAAAGGCCGCGCGCTGGACCAAATCGGGCGACGCCGTCAGCGACGCAGACGCGCTGGACGAGCTGAGCCTGCCTGGCCGCCATCGGGGACCGCTGATGTTGATCGGCGGTGCCGCGCTGCTGGGCGGCCTGGTCTTCGCGGCCCAACGTCTGTTTCCGCACGGCGAACGCGCAACCGATAGGCCCGCCCTAGCAGCGCCGGTCACGCCGTCCGAGCAAGCCCCGCGGGCAGTCGTCGTCAAAGAAGCCCAGGCGCCCGCCAAACCAGCGCTGCCGCCGGTGCCCGCGCCGGCGAAGAAGCCAGCGGCGCCCGCGGTCGAGCTACCGACGGCGCCGATCGCCGCGTCGCCGAATCCACCCGGCAAAGAATCGCCGCCGCCCGCAGCGCGGGCGCCGGAACTGGCCGCGCGCGAATCACCATCGGCGGCGGCCGCGGCGAAGTCTCCATCCGCTGCCAAGCCGGCCGTCGCCGCGCAACCCGATCGCGGCGCTGATTTTTCCGGCCTGCTGGAGAAATGCCGAGCCGCCTTCAGCCAGGGCAAGGTTCGCGAAGCTGCCACCGCCTGCGCCGCCGCCAAGGACGCCAACGGTGAATCGGGCGACGCGCTGCTGCTCTTGGCCCATGTCGAGTTCAACCGCAATCACTTGAAGGACGCTCTGCAGTGGGCGGAGAAAGCGATCAAGATCGATCCCAATCTCGCCGACGCGTACGTGATCTTCGGCGGCGTGCAACAGGACGCTGGCCGCAATCGCGAAGCAAAGTGGGCCTACAAAAAATATCTCGAGCTGGCCCCGCGCGGGCAGTACGCCGCCGACTTGCGGGCCATCGTCGACACGTTGTAAGCGTCGGCGGTCATGTTGGTCCTGGGAATCGAGACTTCGTGCGACGAGACCGCCGCGTCGGTGGTGGAGGACGGCCGCCGCGTGCGTTCGGATGTGGTGGCGTCGCAGATTTTGGTGCACGCGCCTTACGGTGGCGTGGTGCCGGAGGTGGCCTCGCGCCAGCACCTGGCGACGATCATTCCGACGGTGGCGGGCGCCGTGAAAACGGCCGGCATCACGCTCGGCGACCTCGACGGCATCGCCGTGACGTGCGGTCCGGGTCTGGTGGGCGCGCTGCTGGTCGGCGTGGAGACGGCAAAATCATTGGGCTATGCGCTGGGCAAGCCGGTGGTCGGCGTCAACCACCTGGCCGGGCATCTGGCGGCGGTGTTTCTTGAAGACCCGTCGCTGCCCGAGTCGCCGCCCTATCCGCATCTGGCCTTGCTGGTTTCGGGCGGGCACACAGCACTGATTCGCGTCGGTGGCCCGGGGCAGACGCGTCTGCTGGGAGCCACGCGCGACGACGCCGCCGGCGAGGCGTTCGACAAGGTCGGCAAGATGCTGGGCCTTGGGTATCCGGGCGGCGTGCAGATCGATGGCCTGGCCGCCACCGGCGATCCGCGCGCCGTCGCGCTGCCGCGCGCGTTGCCGGGGCGGGACGATCTCGACTTCAGCTTCTCGGGCCTGAAGACGGCGGTGTCGACGATCCTGCACGGCGCGCCGCCGCCGATCGAGCAACAGCTCGGCGATTTTTGCGCCAGTTTTCAAGCGGCGGTAGTTGATGTGCTGGTGCGCAAGTCGCGCCGGGCGCTGGCGCTGCAAGGATTGGGCGCGCTGGTGGTGTGTGGCGGCGTGGCGGCCAACCGGGGCCTGCGCGCCGGTCTGGCGGTGGCCGCCGGCGAGGACGGTTTTCGGCTGTATATCCCGCCGCCCAAGCGCTGCACCGACAATGCGTCGATGATCGCCGCCGCCGGGACGCCGCTTCTGAAAATGGGCACGCGCGCCGCCTGGGATCTGGGCGTCGATCCCGGACTGCCTCTTTGACCGCGCGACCGCCCGACGATCCGCGCCGGGTGTTGGCGCGGTACGACCTGCGGGCGAAAAAATCCTGGGGGCAAAACTTTCTCGTCGCGCGCGGCATTCACCAGCGCATCGTGGCCGCCGCCGGCGCGACCGCGGACGATGTGGTGGTGGAGATCGGCGCCGGCCTGGGCACGTTGACCGTTGCGCTGGCCTCGGCCGAGCCGCCACCTCGTCGGGTGATCGCCGTCGAGCGCGACCCCGACATGTTGACCGTCCTGCGTGGCGAACTGGTCGCCGCCGCCAACGTCGAGGTCGCCGCCGCCGACGCCGCGACGTACGATCTGCCAGCGGTGGCCCGCGGGGCGGGACGGCCGATCATCGTGGTCGGCAATCTGCCGTATCAGATCAGCAGCGCGTTGTTGTTGCGGCTGGCGCGGGCCGGCACGGCGACGCTGGCGCGCGCGGTGGTGATGGTCCAGCGCGAGATGGCCCAGCGGGTGGTGGCGCCGGCGGGCAACAAGATCTACGGACGTTTTTCGGTGGCGGTGCAGCAGCGCGCGGCGGTGCGCATCCTGTTTCACGTCAGCCCGGGCGCCTTTCATCCGCCGCCACAGGTGACCTCGTCGGTGCTGGAGCTTTTGCCGCGGGCGGCGTTGCTGGCGCCGGTGCGCGACGAACTTTTGTTCGACGAGGTGGTGAAGGAAGCGTTCGGCACCCGGCGCAAGATGCTCCGGCGAGCGCTGGCGCCGGCGTTCGGCGCCGACGTCGCCGAAGCGGCGTTGCAGCAGGCCGGCCTCGACGGCACATTGCGCGCCGAAGCGCTGACCATCGCCGAGCTGGCGCGTCTAGCGGACGGCATGCTGGCGGCGCGTGCGGCCGTGCGCTGACGCTGGTACCGCCGCCGCCGATGCGCTAGACGAAGCGCAGCCGATGCCCGAGCTTCCTGAAGTCGAGACCATCGTGCGCGGGCTGGCGCCGGCGCTGACTGGCCGTCGCATCGGCGCGGTGTGGGGCAGTGGATTGCCGTTGCGGTTGGCGCGGCCGGTGAACCTGCCTGGCTTGCGCGAGATCACCGTGGGCGCGCGGTTGAAGGCGGTGGCGCGGCTGGGAAAGTACATCGTGCTGCGTACGGATCGCGGCGGCGGCGTGCTGATTCACCTCGGGATGTCGGGTCGCTTGCGCTTGCACGCCGCCGGCGACGCCCGCGCCCCGCACACGCACGTGGTGTTCACGCTCGACGGCGGGGCCGAGCTGCGCTTTGTCGATCCGCGCCGGTTCGGCTGGGTCGACGCCGGCGCCCCGATCGAGGCCTTACCCGAGCTATCGGCGCTGGGACCGGATCCGCTGGCGCAACTGGACGCCGCCGGTTTGCGTGAGCGCCTGGCCGGCGTGCGCGCGCCGGTCAAGGCGTTCCTGCTGGATCAGCGGCGCATCGCTGGCCTGGGCAACATCTACGTCAGCGAGGCGCTGTTTCGCGCCGGCATTCACCCCACCACGCCCGCCGGAAAACTGCAGCGCCGCGCCCCCGCCTTGCTGGATGCCATCGTCGCCGCGCTGGAAAGCGGGATCGCCAATCGCGGCACCAGCCTGCGCGATTACGTCGATCTCGACGGCGTGCCCGGCGACAACGAGGCGGCGTTGCTGGTGTACGGCCGCCACGGCGAGGCCTGCCGAACCTGCGCGACGAAGATCCGCCGCCGCGTCGACGGCGGACGCTCGACGTTTTTCTGCCCGCGCTGCCAGCGACGCTGAGGGCGCGCGCGGCCGTCCGCCGCCTCGCCGGTCGCGCTCACTTGCCCTTGCCGTCTCCGAACTGGGCTTGCATCTCGGGGTATTGACCGGCGACCGCCTTCACGTCGGCAGGGAAGTCCGAGAATTCCTGAACCTGCCGCACTTCGATGGTCTCGTTGTCGCCGGCCGGGCAACGCGACGCCCATTGGATGGCTTCCTCTTTCGATTTCACCTGGATCATCCAGTAACCGCCCAGCACCTCTTTCGCTTCGGCGAACGGGCCGTCGGTGATCTTCGGCTTGCCGCCGCCGAAGGTGATGCGCGCGCCCATCGACGGAGGGTGCAGGCCGTCCAGCGCCAGCAGCACGCCGGCCTTCCGCAGGGACTCGTTGTACTTCATCATCGCCGCCACCCCGTCGGCGGATGGCATCTGGCCGGGCTTGGCGGTCTCGTAGCCCTTGGGGATCATCAGCATCATGAATCGCATCGTCGTTCTCCTTTTTTGGTTTCGAGCCGGGTTTCACCCTGGCTTCTGATCAGGCGACGAACGAACCACGACGCGATCGACAGACGATCGCCGCCGCCCGACGATTTCTTTTGGGCCGCTAAGCCGTTGAATTTGCGGCGGGCGCCTGGTCACCCGCGGCGGCCAGGGCGTCGACCGCCTGGCCCAACTGGCCGAGCGGGCGCACCAGCCGTTCGTCGACGGCCAGAGCGCTGATCGCGGCGTCAACCTGGGCGGCATCCAGCGCGCGGGCGGCGTCACGGTAAGTGTGGTCCAGCGCCCGCCCGAGCGGGGTGAACAGCGCGGCCTCCGGATCGGGGGCACGCTTGGCCAGGGCGTTGCGGATCGCCCCTAGATCCAGGCGAATGCGCGGCAAGTCCTGGCGAAAGAAATCGGCCACCGCGCCGCCTTCGATGGCGCCGCGCGCGTAGGCGCGAAAGCGATCCACAGCGGCATCGACGACGGTGGTGACCGTGGCGTTCAACGCCGCCAGGGCGGCCAAGGCGGGCGGCGATGTTTCGCCGGTTCGGGGCGCCGGCGGCACCAAGGCGGCCAGCATCGCGTCGCGGGTGACGGCGGTGGCGCGGGCGATGGCTTCATCCAGAAGGTCGATCAAGAATTCTTCGTCGGCCTTTTCGGCGCGGTGCTCGCCAAACAGCCAGGCGCGCGGGCGGACGAAGTCGCGTACCTCGAAGGCGGCACCGCGGTAGGCCTCGTCGATGCGGGCGCGCAGCGAGACGCGCTCGCTGCCCAGCACGCCGCGCAGACGTTCTTCGCTGGCGGCGAGCGCGTTTTGTTGCGCGGAAAAATCGTCCTCGGCGAGCGCCGTGGCCGCCGCCAGGGCGCCCGCCTCGGCGACGAACCGGCGCAGCGCCGCCAGGGCCGTGCCGCGTTTCAAGGCGCGCGCGTTGCTGAAAAATCGGCTCTCCAGCGCCTGTTCGACGGCGGTGATTCCACTTTTCTCCAGGGCGTCGGCGTCGCCGGCGCGGCGGGCGGCGAGGGCGGCACGCGCGGCCAGCGGGACGATGCCGTCGACCAGATCACCCACGGCGGCGCGCACATGACCGGTGACGGTGGCAATCTCATCGGCCTCGGCGCGGTCGACTTTGTTCAAGACCCCCAGCACGCGCTTGCCGGCGTCACGGGCCAGGCGCAGCGCCTGTTGTTCGGTAGCCTTGGCGGCCTGCCCGACCGCGAACAGCCAGACGATGGCGTCGGCATCGACCAGGAAATCGCGCGCCACCTTCTCGTGTTCAGGACGCAGCGAATTGAGGCCAGGCGTGTCCACCACCTCGACCCGGCGCAAAAGTGGGAGCGGGTAGAAGATCTCCACCACGCGCACCGCCGCCGCCTCGTCATCGCCGAGCTCGCGCAAAAATGGGCCAACGGACTGCGCGCCCAGCTCGCGCGCGGTGCCGTCCTGGTAGATCACGCGGCCCGAGGTCGGGCCGTGGCGCAGGACATTCACCGTCGCGGTGGTGGGCGTGACGCCGACCGGGGCGATCTCCTCGCCGCACAGAGCGTTGACGAACGACGACTTGCCGGCGTTGAACTCGCCCATCACCGCCACCAGCAGCGGGCGATCCAGCGCCTCGGCCGCGCGGCCAGCGGACAACGCCAGGGCAGCCAGCGCCGGCGTGTGGGTGGCCAGTTCGTGCGCGTAGGTCAATAGCGCGAACAGATTTCCCAGTGGGGCCGGCGGCGGAGCCAGCGCGTGCATCACGAACCGGCGCGCGTCCTGGTCAGGCGCGTGGCGGGCCAAGATGCGGATCGCGGCCTCCGTCGGGGCGCTCGCACCGTCGAGAAACGCCCGTCCGGCCTGAACCAGCGCGGCGTCGTCCGTGTCGGACGGTTGGGCGGTCGCCAGCACGGTGTCCAGCGCGGCGCGATCCTGCGCGCCCAGCGCCAGCGCTACCTGCGCGCGCAGGGGAGGCGGCGCGCCCAGCTCGGCTTCGCGGCGGGCCGCCTGCAGCGCATCCGCCCAGCGCCCGACGCTGGCAAAGGCTTCGCGCACGGCACCGAGCGCCAGCGCATCGGCCGGCGCCGCCGCCAGGTTCTCCAGGGCCAGCGCCAACCCTTCGTCAGTGCGGGTTGCCTTCACCAGCCGCCGCGCCAGCGCCGCTCGCAATCCCCCGTGCGCCGGCGCGCGGGCCAGGCCTTCGCGCAAAAGCGTGATGGCGGCGGCTCCGTCATCGTTGGCCGCCGCTGCTTCGATGAACAGCGCCGGATCGCCGTCGCCGTGACGGGCGGCGCGCGACAGCCAGTCGATCCCGGCACGATCCCCGCTGGCCACCAGCGCTCGCCCATACGCCACGAACAGGGCTGGATCATCCGGGCGAAGGCCCAACGCCTTGTTCAACTCGCGCGCCGCCCGGCCCAGCTGGCCGTCGGTGGCGTAAAGCGCGCCCAGCGCGGCCTGCGCTTCGGCGCGCAGCTCGCCGTCCAGCGACAACGCCAGCGTCTTTCGAAAGGCGTCACGCGCCGGTTCGAAGCGCCGCGCCCGCGCCAAGAGTGCGCCGAGAGCGAACCAGTGGCGCGGGTTGTCGCCGTCGCGATCGACCGCCCGGCCGTAAGAGGCGACGGCGGCGTCACTGTCACCCCGGCGGGCCTGCACGTCGCCAAGCGCGGCGTGAACCGCCGCCAGCTTGGGAAAACGCTGGGCCAGCGCCTGCAGGCGTTCCTCCCCCAGCGCCAGATCGCCGCGATCGGCGAAGGCCAGCGCCAAGGTGATCTCCTCGCGGGCGTCAGTCGGCGTGCCGGCATCGCGGGTCAGATCGTCCAGCGTGCCGGCGAGGCGATCGAGAAATCCCATCAGGTCTTGGGCGGCGGGGCCATCGGGTGGTCGTTGTTAGCCGACGGCGGCGCATCGTTGGGCGGGCGGTCGGGCGTCCACACCTGCTGGCGGATCTCGGCGATGCTTTCTTCCACCGTGCGCAGCGTGCGCAGCTGTTCGTCGACCGCGCCGACGTCAGGCTGGGCGTCGCTGGCGCTGCTGTGTTCGCGTCGCTGGCGCAGCGCCTGATCCAGCACCTCGGCGATGCCGCGCGCCAGCGCCTCGCCGGCCTGGGCGACGAACTCGGACAGACGAGAGCCGAAGCTGTCGATGAATTCGTCCAGCTTTGGTCCCAACATCGCTGCCACGCGATCAACGGCGGCGGGGGCCTGGTCGCGCGCCTCGGCCTTGATCTCTTTCGAAACCTTGCCGCGCAGGATGAACGCCAGCAGCGGCGCCGCCGCCGCCAGCAGACCACCGGCCACGCTGTTGACGAAGAGAAACACTGTCGTGCCGAGAGCGCCCAGCGCGAACACCGAGGCGTCGTACTTCAAGGTGTCGACGACGATCTCCACCCGCGCGTCGGTCGGCCCCAGCTCGGCGGTGACGCCGCGGGCGACGTCGGCGACATTTTCGTTGGCCACCTGGATCACCTCGTCGGCCAGATGCTCGAGCTCGGCGGCGATGCGCTCGCCTTCGGCTTCCAGCCAGGCCTTCCAGGTGTCCTGAACGAAGAAGCTCAAGTACCGGCGCACGTCGGCGCCGTCGACCTTGTCGATCTCCGGCGGCAGGGCGGTGCGGAATTCGCCGGCAAAATCGGCCAGATCTTGGCGGACGCGCGCTTTCAAGCCGGCGGTCTCGGCGCGGATGGTCTCGGCCGCTTGCTGCAGGACCTTCTTGCCGTTCTGCAGGCGCTGGTGGGCGCGGGCGATCCGTTGTTCCAGCTCGGGCAGCGGCAACTCCAGCGACCGCCGTCGGATCGCCAGGCTCTGCCGCACGAACATCGCCAGGCGCGTGGCATCGCCGAGGGCGTGATCGAGCAGCAGGCGCTGTCGCTCGTGCCCGACCGTGGCGCCTAGCTGCGCTTCGAAGGCCGGCAGCCCCGATTCGTCGCGTTTGCCGGCCAGCGCGCGTTTCGCTGACACCGGAAAGATCGCCGGCTCGGCGACGATCGCCGCCAGGTGCTTGCGCGCGAAGCCGAGCGCTTCTGCCAGCTCGGCCTCGTCCAGCAGATCGGCCTTGGCGACGACGAAGATCAGCCGCTCGCGCGACGAACGCAGGATGCGTTCCTCGAGAAATTGCCGTTCGGACGCGGTGAGGATCTGCGTGGCGTCCAGCAAGAACACCGCCGCGTCGGCGCGCGGCAGATAGCCGTAGGTGATGTCGGCGCGCTGTTCGTTGATGTCGTTGACGCCCGGCGTGTCGACGACGGTCAGGCGTTCGCGCAGGATGGGCGCCGGGTGCGTCACCTCGACGTGGTGGATGGCGACGTCGCGCTTCGGCTGCAGACCATCGACGGTCAACCATTCGCCCAGGGCGCCGGCGGTCAACGGATCGATCGGCTGCTTGGCGCCCGAATCGAACACCAGCGTGGCCGTCGGACGCGCGCCGTAGACGATGTGGGTCAGCACGGCGGTGGTCGGCGTGATCCCGGCCGGCAGCACCGCTTCGCCGAGGAGCGCGTTGATGAAAGTCGACTTACCGTGGTTGAACTCGCCCAGCACCACGACGGAGAAGCGTTCGTCGTCGAGCTTCGGAATGCGCGTCTCGCGGATGTCGCGCGCGGCGGAGCCAAGTCCAGCGGCCTCGGCTGCGGCGGCCAGGTTTTCCAGTGTGGCGCGAATGGCCGCCTTGCGAAGGGCGGCGTTCATTTGATGATCGCCAAGATGTCCGCCACCTTCGCGTCGCATTCGTCCTTCGAGATCCCGCCCGTCGCGGCGCCGTTCTTGCCGTCGGCGATGAGGCCCCGGTAGTACGCGGTCTCGGCGAACAGCCGCAGGGCCGCCACCCGTTTGGGCAGATAAGGATGGGTGTGCAGGAACTCGTCGAAGCGCCCAGGTCCGCGGCTGGCTTCTTCCAGCTGGGCCAGATACGCCTCCATGTTGATGTCGCTGTAAAGTTTGCGCGAGCCAAGCGCCAGCTTGATCAGCGTGGCCAGCGAGACTTCCAGATCGCGCGTGCACAAAAGGCCGGTGCGATCGCAGGTGATCTCCGCGCGCCGGGCCCAGGCATTCAGCGCCAGCACCGCCGGTTTGACCGTCCAGCGCAGGAACATGTTGGCCGCCCGGGTGAGAAAGAACAGCGTGGTCATGTAAACGACGTGGTTGTTCTGAATGTGGCCGCACTCGTGGCCGATGACGTCCAGCAATTCGTTTTCGCTGAGGTGATCGATCAGGGCGGCGTTGACCACGATGTAGGGATCGTCGGTGGTGCCGAAGGTGTGCGCGTTCAGCGAACCGATGTTGGGCGACACGTAGATCGTCGGCTGGGCGATGCGCAGGACGTCTGCGCAGCGAATGCCCAGGGCGTGGACGCGCGGGAACTGCTTGTCGCTGACCTTGACGGCGGTGCCCAGCATCCGGCTCTTCTCCACGCCTTGCCACAGGCGCACGGTCGCCTCGACGGCCAGCGTCACCGGCTTGATGCGATCCAGGGCGGCGCGCACCTTGATGTCGCCGCCGTAGGCATACGCGGCGCCTTCCCGCGACCGGGCCGACGCCTCGCCTTTACGGGCCGCCACGTAACGCGAGAACGACAGGTCAATCTGGGGTTTGGGCACGGACCACCTCGGTGATAATAGAATAACCCTCGGCACCGACCATGACGATGACCAACGCAGCCAACACCGCCTCGCTCATCGAGGCCGCCTTCACGCCCAGCGAGACGGAGCTCGGCTTCATGCGCCGCGCGCTCGGCGCCGCCCAGGAGGCCGCCGGGCGCGGCGAGGTGCCGGTGGGCGCGGTGGTCGTGCTGGAAAACCAGATCGTCGCCGTCGCCCACAACGAACGCGAGACCGGCAGCGATCCGACCGCGCACGCCGAGATCGTGGCCCTGCGCCGGGCGGCGGCGCACCTGGGCAGCTGGCGCCTGTGCAACGCTGATCTCTACGTGACCATGGAGCCGTGCCCGATGTGCGCCGGCGCCCTGGTGAACGCGCGCATCCGGCGTCTCTACTTCGGCTGCGACGATCCCAAGGCCGGCGCCGTGCGCACGCTGTATCAGCTTTTGGACGATCGCCGCCTCAACCACCGGGTCGAGGTGGTGCCGGGCGTGCTGGCCGTCGAAGGAGCGACCCTGCTGCGGGACTTCTTCGGCCGCCTCCGTCGGTAGATCCCCGCCTCACGAGCTGCCGGCGGGCGACAGCACGAAAGGGTAGCTGACGATGGTCAGTCCGCCGTCCGCCTGTTGCGGGAACGCCCAGCGGCGCACCGCCTGGCTCATGCCCCTGGTTAATTCTGGACGGCGGCCAATGCTTGAATCTTCTGCTCCAGCTTTTCGATCACCGGGACCTCGTAGGCCTGGTTGTAAAGAACGTTGGCCTCCAGGATGCCGGTCGGGCTGGTCACATTGATCTCGGTCAGCCAGCCGCCGATGACGTCCAGTCCGACGAAGAAATGCCCTTGCTGGCGCAGCCGTGGGCCCAGCGCCTTGACGATGGCGTGGTCGCGATCCTCAAGCGTGGTGGCCATCGGCCGCGCGCCCACGTGCAGGTTGCCGCGGGCGTCGTCGGGTGCCGGCACGCGCAGCACCGCGCACAGCGGTTCACCATCCACCAGCAAGATGCGCTTGTCGCCCGAGCGCACCTCGGGCAAATATTTCTGCGCCATGGTCCAGCGGCGCCCCAGGTTGGTGGCCTGTTCCAGGATGGCGCCGGTGTTGGGATCGCCGCGCCGCACGTGAAAGACGCCGAAGCCACCGGAGGCATCCAGGGGCTTGACCACCATCTCGCCGCCTTGCTCGGCCAGAAATGATCGCAGCCGACCGGCCTCGCGGGTGACGATCGTCGGCGGCGTCAGATCGGGGTAGTCGAGAATGGCCAGCTTCTCGTTGCACTCGCGCAGGCCGCGTGGGTCGTTGATGATCAACGTCTGGCCGCGCGCCCGTTCCAGCAGCAGCGTGGCGAAGTAGTAGTCGAGATCGATCGGCGGATCCTTGCGCATGAACACCGCCTGACAGCTGCGCAGGGGAACCGTGCTTTGCGGGCCCAGCAAATAATGATCACCGGTCACCCGGCGGACCGTCACCGGCCAGGCGCGGGCCACCGCATCGGCGTGTTCCAGGGAAAGGTGGCGCGGCTCGCAGAACCAGATTTCGTGCCCGCGGGCCTGCGAAGCCAGCATCATGGCGAACGTCGAATCGCCGGCGATCTGCAGCCGCGCCAGCGGATCCATCACAAATAGCAGTTTCATGGTCTGCCTATTCTGACGGCGATCCGGGCCCGGTGCCCGTGCCGCCCTCGGGAGGGGTGTCGGTGCGCTCGCGGTCGCTGGGCGGCGCCGGCGCTGCTTCCTTGAGCGGCAGCAGGTGTTCCAGGCCGTGCTTGCGCAGGCGGTAGTACAGCGTCGATCGGTTGATCCCCAGCGTGCGCGCCGCCAGGGCGATGTTGCCTTGCGCTTGTTCGATGGTGGCGATGATCTCCGCGCGTTCCTGTTCGTGCAGGCGTTCGTGCAGCGGGCGCCCGGCATCGCGCGGGGCCGGCGTGCCCACCCGCGGGGGCGCTCCGCCCGGCAGGGTGGAAAATGCGCCGGGCGACGGCGGCGGGGCCGGGCGGCGGCTGAATTCCAGATCGACAGCGGTCAGCTCGGTTCCGCGGGCCAGGATCATCGCGCGCTCGATGACGTTCTCCAGCTCGCGCACGTTGCCAGGCCAGCCGTAGGCGACCAGCGACGCCAGCGCCCCGGCGTCCAGGCCCCGCACCTTCTTGCCGATTGCCTGGGCGTACTTCTGGATGAAGTGCTCGCACAAAAGCGAGATGTCGGTGGGGCGCTCGCGCAACGACGGCAGGGTGATGGGAAAGACGTTCAGGCGGTAATAAAGATCCTCGCGAAATTCGCCGGCGTTGATCTGTTGTTCCAGATCGCGGTGAGTGGCCGAGATGACCCGCACGTCGACCTTCACGGTGTCCGTGCCGCCGACGCGTTCGAACTCGCGTTCTTGCAGGACGCGCAGCAATTTCACCTGCACGTCGGCGGACAGATCGCCCACCTCGTCAAGGAACAATGTGCCGCCGTCGGCCAGCTCGAACCGGCCCAGGCGGCGGGCCACGGCGCCGGTGAAAGCGCCTTTCTCGTGGCCGAACAGCTCCGACTCCAGCACGCCGGGCGCCAGGGCCGCGCAGTTGACCTTGACGAACGGCCGCGATTCGCGCGCGCTGTTGATGTGGATGGCGCGCGCCACCATCTCCTTGCCGGTGCCGGTCTCGCCGCGCAGCAGGACCGTCGACGACGTCTGCGCCACCTGCTCCACCCGATTCAGCACGTCGCGCAAGCGCGGCGATTCGCCCACGATGGCGCCAAAGTTGAATTCGCTGTGGGCGTCCGCCGACAGGATGCCGGCGTACTGCTGCAGCTGTTCGCTGAGGCGACGGTTCTCGCGCAGCAGGGCGAAACGTTCGATGGCGTGGAGAAGGACGCCGCGCAGCTCCTTGGCGTCCCACGGCTTGGTGACGTAACGATAGATGCGGCCCATGTTGATGGATTCGATCAGCACGTCCACGTCGGTATAGGCGGTCATGATGATCCCGACGGCGTCGGGGCGGACCTCGCGGGCGGCGCGCAGCAGATCGAGGCCGGTCATGCGGGGCATGCGCTGGTCGGTGACGATCACCGCCACGTCGTGCTGTTTGGCCAGGGCCAGCGCTTCGTCGCCGCTGGTGGCCGGCAGCAGGGTCAGGCTTTTGCCAAAGTTAAAGCGGATGGCGTCCAGATTGTCCGGCTCGTCGTCGACGACCAGCACCGGATATTTCGCCAGCGAAAGGCCCTGCTGCACCATGGCCCACGACCGTAGCACAGGCCCGGCGGCGACAGCGCTGGTCGTGTTTTCGTCGAAGAAATCCCCGTTTTTTGCGCTGGACGGCCCGACCCTGATACGATCCCGCTCCTGTTGTTGATGACCATAAGCAAGCCCATGGACGCCCCGTCGCGCGACCGGCCGTCCGGGGAGACCGAACCAGCCACGGCGTCCCGATCGGCGCCATTGCCCACGCGCAAGCCGATGGCGCGGGCCACCCGCATCACCTTGTTTGAACGCGAGGTGCGCGAACGGCTGTCCCGGGCGGCGCTGGATCTTCTGTTCGCCCGCGCCGAGGTGATCTCCGAAGGCCAGCGCGTCCAGCGCGGCGGCAAGGAGTCTTATTTCGGGTCGACCATGCTGACCATCGATCTGCCGGCGCTGGCGGTGGTGCTGCGCGATCCGCCCGACGCCGGCACGGCGCGCCGCCTGGCCACGCTGATGGCCGAGGACGCCCAGGTGGAAAAACGCGTGCAGGCGCTGGCCACGCGCGAAGCGACCCGGGTGGCGGGTATGACCTTGCAGGCGGTGAGCGCGCACAGCACCATCCGCGCCCAAGGCGCCCGCGTGTTCATCGACGTCGACGTGGAAGGCAGCTTCTGACCGTGGAAGCCGCGACCT
This sequence comes from Polyangia bacterium, assembly GCA_036268875.1. Classification (GTDB taxonomy): domain Bacteria; phylum Myxococcota_A; class Polyangia; order Fen-1088; family Fen-1088; genus DATKEU01. The sequence continues at coordinate 74,547 of DATATI010000095.1, forward strand.
ACACCTTCGCCGGGGTGGCCAAGATCCTCGACGTCAGCGAGAGCAAGCTGCGTTACTGGGCCCAGGTGGGTTTCGTCGGCCCGTCGGTGCGCCAGGGCGGCAAGCAGCTTTTCACGTTTCAAGATCTGGTCAGCGTGAAGGCGGCCAAAGAGCTGGTCGACCGCGGGTTCACCACCGCCCAGATTCGCAAGGCGCTGGCCGCGGTGACGGCGACGCTGCCGGGCGTCGACCGCCCGCTGGATCGCATTCGGGTGGCCTTCGACGGCGAATCCCTGGCGGTGGTGGTCGACGGCGATGCCTTCGAGGTCAGCGGCCAGAGGATGTTCGGCTTTGGCCTGGGCGAGTTGGCCAAGCAGGTGGGCGAGTCCAAATCGGCGGTGGCGCGCGCGGATCGGGCCACGGCCGGGGCTGGAAATAAAGGCAAATCCGAAAGTGTCGCCGGCGCGCAAAGCAGCTATGACTGGTTCGTCGAAGGCATGCGCCACGAGACCGAGCCGGACGGCGACGAGGCGGCGGTGGCCTGCTATCGCAAGGCGCTGGCCCTGGATCCGGGCCTGGCCGCCGCGCACACCAACCTGGGCAACATCGCGTACGCCAAAGGTCAGTCGGCCAGCGCGCGCACGGCGTTCGAGGCGGCGCTGGCTCTGGATCCGGATCAACCAGAGGCGCGCTTTAACCTGGCCAACCTGATTCTTGAGGCGGGCGATCTCGAGCTGGCGGTGGCCGAATTTCGCCGCGTCTTACAGGTCGCTCCCGATTTCGCCGACGCGCACTACAACCTGGCCGTGGCCCTGGAACGCCTGGGCGGCCGGTCGCAGGCGCGTGCCCACCTGGAGCGGTACCTGGGCCTCGAATCAGCGACCGCTCCCTGGGCGGCCCAGGCTCGCACGTTGATCGAACGGTTGGCCGCCGACGTCGCCTAGCCGCGCTGCGCGCTAGCTTCGATCAACGGCGAAGGTGATCTCACCATCGGGATCGACGTGTACCGTCACGGTCCATGGGCGGCAGCACACTGCGCAATCTTGGACGAAGACCTGATCACCCACCTCGGCGGGATCGAAGTCGGCGGCCACCTCGCCGGGTTCGCCGCAGTACGGGCATTGGGCCTCTTGGTCCATAATAATTTTGTCTCTGCCGTATGATAGTCGACCTCTCGATGGCGCGCTGGTTTGTCTATGTGGTTCGCTGCCGCGACGGTTCGCTGTACACCGGCATCAGCACCGACGTGGGCGATCGCGTGGCCGCGCACAACGCCGGCAAGGGTGCGCGCTACACCCGTGCGCGGCTGCCGGTACACATCGTTCATGTCGAGGGCAAACGCTCGCGCTCGACGGCGCTCAAGCGCGAGGCGGCCATCAAGGCGCTGTCGCGCAGCGAAAAACTGGCCCTGGTGGCGGTGGTTTGAACATGCAGGCGGCCTGGCAGTCGGCAGCGATCGGTTGGTTGGCCCTGGCGACAGCGACGGCCAGCGCCAGCGACGGTCGTCCGTCCGCGCGCCCGGACCGGGTGTTGATCCCGGCCGGATCGTTCATTGCCGGCAGCATCCACGGCGACGAGGACGAACGGCCGGTGCGCCGCAAGACCCTGCCGGCCTTCGCCATCGATCGCACCGAGGTCACGCGAGCCGCCTACGCCCGCTGCGTGGCCGCGCGGCGCTGCAAACCGGCCAGCGTCTCTATTGAAGCGATCACCACCGACGACGCCCGGTTGCCGGCGACCGGGGTTTCCTGGCGCGACGCCCAGGCGTACTGCGGGTTCGCCGGCGGACGGCTACCGACCGAAGCGGAGTGGGAAAAAGCGGCCCGCGGCCACGACGGACGCGATTATCCGTGGGGCGACGGCGCGGCCTGCGACAAGGCCAACTGGGGCAACTTCGACGGCGAAGGCCCGTGCGCAGACGTCAACCCTGGTCATCCAGTCGCCGTGGGCCAGTACCCGACCGGCGCCAGCCCTTATGGCGTGCTGGATCTGGCTGGCAACGTCTGGGAGTGGGTGGCGGACAAGTATGACCAGGATCCTTCCCGCCGGGTGGTGCGCGGGGGATCGTGCTGCAGCTTCTTCGTCGGGCCGCGCGCCGCCAATCGCAACGCCTGGGATCCTAACCACCGCGATGGCGATCTCGGCTTTCGTTGCGCGGGGAGGGGCCGATGACGCAGCGACGGACAGGGGCGGCAATTTTCGCGCTGGCGGTGACGTCGGCTTTGCCGCTGGCGTCCGCCGCGGTCAGCGCAGCGACGGCGCTGCCCCCGCAAAAGCTGACCAAGATGGTGGTCGGCCCGGAAGCCGGTCATCGCGGCGCCGAGGAAACCCCGGTGCCGCCGCAAGGCGATCAGAACCGCGAGCGCATCATGCGCATGCAGGAAGCGTTGCGCGACATCGTGCGCGGCGGAACCTTGCGCCGCCTGCGCGTCGGGATGCGGGTGATGGACGCCGGCAGCGGACGGTTGTTTTTCGAAAAGCGCGGCGACGCGCTGATGGACCCGGCGTCGAACCAGAAGGTGCTGGCCACCACCACCGCGCTTTTGCGCCTGGGTTCGGACTGGCGTTTCGGGACCGAGATCGCCGGGGCGGCGCCCGACGAAAACGGCGTCATCGCCGGCGACATCTACCTGCGTGGCAGCGGCGATCCAACGGTGCGCGCGGCCGATCTGGCGGAGATGGCGTCGTCGCTGGCAGACCGGGGCGTGCGGCGGGTGCTGGGCGCAGTGGTGGCCGATCCACGCCGCATCGGCGCCGACGAAGTCGCGCCGGCCGAGCCAGGCCCGACCGCCTCCGAGACGTCGCCGGCGCCGTCCGACGCGCCCGCCGGCGATTCCCTGCAGGCAGCGGTGTCGCCGCGCGCGCCGCTGCTGGTGAACCACGGTTTGATGATGGTGTACGTGCGGCCGGGCGGGCACGACGGCGCACCGGTCGTCGTCGCCACCAACCCGTCGGACGATTCGTTCGTCCTGCGCAACAGCGCGCGCACCAAGGACGGCGGGGGCCGCCCGCGCGTCACCGTGCGCGTGGCGCTGGCCGCCGACGGAAAGATGCTGGTCGAGGTGGCCGGTCGCTTGCCCAGCCACCATCCGGGATTGGCGTTTCGTCGGCGCGTGCCGCACCAGGCGCTGTACGCGGCGGTGCTGATGCGGGCGGCCCTGGCGTCGGCGGGGATCACCACCCGCGATCGGCCCCGGGTGGCGTTGACGCCGGCGGCGGTGCCGCTGCTGGAACGACACGAATCCGCGCCGCTGGCCGTGCTGTTACGTCGGATCAACAAAGATTCGGACAACGATCATTCCGAACGCCTGCTGGAAGCGGCCGGCGCGGAGGTCTACGGCGGCGCCGCCACCGCGGACAAAGGCGTGCACCTGCTGCGCGAGGTGATCGGCGAGCTGGGCCTGCCGCCGCAAAGTTATGTCCCGCGTAATGGTTCCGGTCTGGGCCACGCCAACCGCATCACGGCGACGGCGATGACCACGCTTTTGCGTGCGCTGTATTTGGACCCGCGCATCGGGCCGGAGATCTTGCAGTCACTGTCGGTGGGCGGCGTCGACGGGACCACGCGCAATCGATTCAGGAACACGCTGGCTGCGCACCGCGTGCGGGCCAAGACCGGCACGCTGAACGGCAAGTCGTGCTTGTCCGGCCTGGTCGGCGACGGTTCAGACGTGGTGGTGTTTTCTATATTGGTGGAAGGCCTGCGCGGGCGCGCGTTGCCCGCCGTGCGCGGCGCGCAGGTAGGCGCCGTCAACGCAATGATGCGCTATGTGCGCGAGCGCGGCGGCCAGCGCATCGATCTGCCGCCCGGCTACGATCAACCGCAACCGACGCCCGACTTTGAATTGGGCGAGGAGATCAGCGAAAGCGAAGGCGAGGCCACCCAGCCGACGGAACCGACGGCGGGAAATCCCGTCGACGCCGAGCTGCGCAAGGAACGCGAGGACAAGGCCAAAGCGGCGGCTGCCGGGCCAGGGACGTCGGCCGCGACCGCGCCGCCCCCGATGACCCCGCCGCCGCTGCCATCGCCGACGCGGACGCTCCCGCCGGCCCCAGCGCCTGTGCGCAAGGCGTCGCCGCCCCCGCCGCCCGATTCCGATCCGACACCCTCTCCCTGACGGATCGTTTTGCGCCGATCAAAAAAGCGCGGCGCCGAATTCCACTGGCAGGATCACGTTCAGCGTGTGCGGTGCCGGGAAAACCAGCCCGGCTCGTCGCACTGTCGGCAGGATGTCGGCGACGAAATCACCCATCACCGCCGCGGCCGAGCGTCGCTTGAGGCCGACCGTCACCGCGTATCCGTCGCCGTCGCTGCCCGGCCGTCCGAACGACCGCAACGCAACCGCTAGCCAACGGGTGAACACAGCATCTTTTTCGCTTTCGTGGTGGCCGGCGGCGCACAGCGCGACGATCGCTTCGGCGCCGCTGTCCTGATGGTCGCGCTCGTCGGCCAAAATGTCGGCCACCAGCGCGCGATAGGGGGCAAAGCTGCAGGCGGCGTATTCGCGCAACTGCCAGAGGCCGGCTCTGTCGAAAAGAAACTGCGCCATCGCCAGCGCGAACCATGAACGGGCGGGCGGCAGCGGCAGCCGGGCCAGGCGATCCTCCGCCCGCGCTTCGACCACCGCCGCGGGCGCCGCGGCGAAGCGTGCCCACACGTCGATCACCGCGCGATGGTGCGCGCGTTCTTCGTTGGCGTGGGCGGCGAACCGCGCTCGCTGATGCGCGTCCGGCGCCAACGCGGCGCCGTGTTCAAACAACCGCGCCGCGCCGAGCTCGCGGTAAGCCTGGCCTTGCAGCAGCCGATCGACGGTGGCGCGAAAACGCGGGTCGGCGTCGGCGGCGCTCATGCCTCGGCGCTGCTTAGACCTCGGGCAGCTCGACGACCGGGCGACGCTTGGCTTTGCCGGGCGCCTTGCCGCCGATGTGGCCGTTGCTGCCGCTGCTCGAAACCGGCACCAGCTTTTTCGCCGCCGACTTCAGCGCGTCGGCCTTGTTGGTGCGCTCCCAGTAGAAATCGCTGTCGCTGCGGCCAAAGTGACCGTATGCCGCCGTCTTCTGATAGATCGGGCGCAAAAGTCCCAGCTCGCGGATCAGCGCGCCCGGGCGGCAGTCAAAGTTCGCCTTGACGATCTCCGCCAGGCGATCCTCCGACACGGCGCCGGTGCCGAAGGTGTGCACCAGGATCGACACCGGCTCGGCCACGCCGATGGCGTAGGCCAGCTGCACCTCGCAGCGACGGGCCAGGCCGGCCGCCACCACGTTCTTGGCGATGTAACGCGCGTAGTAGCACGCCGACCGATCGACCTTCGACGGATCCTTGCCAGAGAAAGCCCCGCCGCCGTGCCGGCCCATGCCGCCGTAGGTGTCGACGATGATCTTGCGCCCGGTCAATCCCGAATCACCCATCGGCCCGCCGACGACAAAGCGCCCGGTCGGGTTGATGTAGTACTTGGTCTTGGCCGACGCCATTCCGGCCGGCAGCACGGGACGGATGACCTCGTCCATCACCGCTTCCTTCAACGTCTTGTACTTCACGCTTTCGCTGTGCTGGGTCGACACCACCACCGCGTCGATGGCCAGCGGGCGGTTCTCGCCGTCGTAGCGCACGGTCACCTGGCTCTTGCCGTCGGGGCGCAGAAAATCCAGCGTGCCCTTCTTGCGCACGTCGGCCAGCCGCTTGGCCAGCTTGTGTGCGGTCATGATCGGCATCGGCATCAGCTCGGGCGTTTCGTCGCAGGCATAGCCGAACATCATTCCCTGATCGCCGGCGCCCTGCTCGTCGCGCGTGTACACGCCCTTGCCGTCGACGCCCTGGGCGATGTCCGGCGACTGCTGTTCCAGCGCCACCATGATGCCGCAGGTCTTCCAGTCAAAGCCCATGTCGCTGTGGCTGTAGCCGATCTCTTTGACCACGTTGCGCACGATCTTCGGGATGTCGATCTGCGCCGACGAGGTGACCTCGCCGGCCACCATCACGAAGCCGGTCTTGGTCAGCGTCTCGCACGCCACGCGCGAGGTCTTGTCGTCCTTGATCAGCGCGTCCAGAATCCCGTCCGACACCTGGTCGCACAATTTGTCAGGGTGGCCCTCGGTGACACTTTCGGACGTGAAAAGCGATTCGGACATCGGCTGCTCCTTCAACAAAAAGGGACGGGATCAGGACGGGAAACGAAGCGGGTGCGAAGTTTCCCAGCGGTTCCCGCGCGAGTCAATCACACAGCACAAAAAAGGGGACCGGGCGCGGGCCCGCTGGAGCGGTGCCTTGGCCGGCCCGGTCCAGTGTTAAACTTTGCCGGTGGAGCCGCTCAAAAAGTATCGGAAGTCCGGTCTCGAGCACTTCATCAAGTTCGTACGCGATCTGCAGATCTCGTCGCCGCGCCAGATCTTCGCCCGGCTGGAAGAACTGGGATATCGCGGCCAACCGGAAGCGCGCCGCGCGCTGTCGCTGACCGCGTACCGCCACGTCCGGCGCATCAAACGCATCTATCTGGACGGCGTGAAACGCGAACAGCTTTTGCCGAAATCGAACACATTGCTGGCCGGTCCCACCGGCTGCGGCAAGACCTTCCTGATCGAACTTCTTTTCCAGCAGATCCTGCGTCTGCCCACTGTCATCATCGACATCACCACGTACTCGGAGACCGGCTACGTCGGCCAGGATCCCAGCACCATCCTCACCCGCCTGCTGCACGCGGCCGACGACAATCCGCTGCTGGCGTCGATCGGCGTCGTCTGTCTGGACGAGTTCGACAAGATCGCCTCTGGCCAGAACAACGCCATCTTTGCTGGCGCCGGCACGACGAAGGACGTCACCGGGATGGGCGTGCAGCGCGAGCTTTTGAAGATGCTGGAGTCGTCCGAGGTGGTGGTCCCGCTGGAGCTGACGCACGCCACGTATGGCGACCACATCGTCATGTCCACCGCCGACGTGGCGTTCGTCGCGGCTGGCGCCTTCTCGGGTTTTCATCAGGTGGTGCGTAGCCGGGCGGCGCGCGATCGCATCGGGTTCGGCCGCGATCCAGCCATGGCGGCGCCGGCCGGCGATCGCATCGCCGTCAGCTTCACCGCCGAAGAGGTGGAACAGATCGGCCACTTTCAGGCCTTCGGTTTTTTGCCCGAGCTTCTGGCGCGCTTCGGGCGCGTCGTCCCCTTCGAAGCGCTGGACGCTGGCACGTTGATGGACATCCTGCGCACCAGCGTCGTCGACCGCCTGACCCGCGAGTTCGAGGACGAAGGCTTCGAACTGCGCGTCGAAGACGACGTTCTTCACCATGTCATCGACGAAGGTTTACGGCGCGAGACCGGCGCGCGTGGTCTGTCGTCGATCCTGGTGCGGCACCTGGAGGAGGCGGCGTTCAACGCCTTCGCCGAGAGCGGCGGCGGCCAGGTGCGCGTGCGCCTGGACAGCGGCAACATCAAGGTCGACGTCCAGATCTGAAGCGAGCAGACTCCCGCCTTGAACTCGATGTCCGTCCTGCTGTCAGCGGCCGCTCCCGGCCGCGTCGTTCATCACGCCGAGGCGATCGGCTGGTTGCGGGCGCACGCGCCTCTGGGCGGCGCCAGCATGGTGACGTCGCTGCCCGACACGTCGGAGCTGCCGCAGCTGACGTTTGAGCAGTGGCAGCGCTGGTTCGAAGACGCGGCGTTGCTGGTCATGCAGGCGATCACCGACGACGGCGTGGCCATCTTCTTTCAAAGCGACATCCGCCGCGCCGGCCTGTGGGTGGACAAAGGCGCGCTGGTGGCGCGCGCCGCCGAGCGCGCCGGCCTGGGTTTGCTGTTTCACACCATCGTCTGCCGCAAGCCGCCTGGGACGATCACTTTCGGAAGGGCCAGCTACGCTCACCTGCTGGGCTTCGCGCGCACGCTGCGTCCGCGGGGGGGGCGCGCCAGCGCCGACGTCATTCCCGACGGTGGGTTCACGCCGGGGGTCAAGGCGATGGGCGCCGCCGCTTGCCTGGCCGCCTGTGGTTTTGTCCGGGAGCAAACCAACACGCGCACGATCGTCGATCCGTTCTGCGGCTTTGGCACCGTGCTGGCGGTGGCCAACGCGCTGGGGATGGACGCGGTAGGCGTCGACCTGTCGGCCCGCATGTGCCGTCGCGCGCGGGTGCTACAGATCGATCGGGGCGGCGGCGTCGCCACTGGGGCCAACGGGCGATGAGCGCACCGGTGTTGATCACGCCTGGCGCCGGTGATTCGCCGCCCAAGCGCGCGGTGTGCGTCCGCTGCCGTCGTCCCGCGGTGGTCTGTTATTGCGCGCATCTGCCGACGCTGCCGACGCGCACCCGGGTGATGCTGCTGCAGCACCCGCGCGAGCGCGACATGGCCATCGGGACCGCGCGCATGGCGCACCTGGCGCTGCCCAACTCGGACCTGCGCGTGGCCACGGATTTTTCGGCCGATCCGGTGGTGGCCGCGGCCGTGGCCGGCGCGGCGCCGTCGTATCTGCTGTTTCCTGGACGCGACGCCGTCGACGTGGGGTCGTTGCCGCGCGAAAAGGCGATCAACCTGTTCGTCCTCGACGGAACCTGGTGGCAGGCGGGCAAGCTGCTGAAGCTGAATCCGATGCTGCAGAGCCTGCCGCGCGTGGCCTTCGCCCCGATTCGACCCAGCGACTATCGCATCCGCCGCCAGCCGGCGCCGTTCTGCGTGTCGACGATCGAGGCGCTGGCCGAGGTGCTGAATTTTCTCGAACCCCCTGCCGACGACCAGCGGCCGTTTGATCGGTTGCTGGAACCGTTCCGCGCCATGATCGAACGCCAGCAATGGTTCGCGACCCAGGTGCGGTCGCAGCGGCACCGCCACGAGCTGCGCGTGCCGCGCGTTCCCGCCGCCACCGCGCGGCTGCGCGCTGAATGGTCGCGCCTCGTTTGCGTGCAGGGTGAAGCCAACGCCTGGTCCAAGCGCGATCCCGCGCGCCAGCCCGCCGAGCTCGTGCACTGGACCGCCTGTCGACCGGCCACCGGCGAAACCTTCGAAGTCTTGCTGGCGCCGCGCCGCCCGCTGGCGCCGGGCACGCCCGCGCACACCGGCCTTGCCGCGGCGACCTTGGCCGGCGGCACCACGGTCGCAGCGTGGCTGGAATCATGGCGGCGTTTCGTGCGACCGGATGACGTGGTGGTGGCGTGGGGCCATTACTACGGCGATCTGGCGGCGGCCGAGGGGCTGCCGTTGCCGACGGGCGGCGTCGATCTGCGCGTCGCCTTGTCGCAGCTCATGCACGAACGGGCCGGAACGATCGAAGACTGGATCGCCGAGTTGAAGCTGACCCCGCCGCCCCTGCCGATGCCCGGTCGCGCCGGACGCCGCCTGGCCGCGCTGCTGGCCTTGCTGGAAGTGGTGAAGAATCCCCCGCTGCGGCGCGGACGACCGGCGCCGCGCCGGCTGGCCCTCGTCTAGCGGCTGTCGCGCCCGAGTTTTCCGACGTGGCGGATGTCTTTGCCCTTGACCATGAAGACCACCATCTCGGCCAGGTTGGTGGCGTGGTCGCCGATGCGTTCAAGGTATTTGGCGATCGACTGCAGGCGCGTGGCGCGATGGATGTTGCGCACGTCTTCCATCATGTACGTCAAGAGCTCGCGAAAGATCTGGTGGTAATAGGCGTCGATGTTCACGTCGCGCTCGATCACCCGCTGGGCCAGCTCCGGATCGCTGGCCACGAAGGCGTCCAGGGCGTCGTGCAACATTCCCTGCACGTCCTCCGCCATGCGCGGCAGATCGACGTACGGTTTCAGCGGCGGCTCTTGATTGAGCTCGATCACCCGCTCGCACATGTTCACGCCCAGATCGCCGATGCGTTCCAGGTCGGTGACCAGCTTCAGCGCCATGGTGATGAACCGCAGGTCGGACGCCACCGGCTGCCGGCGCGCCAGCACCTGCATGCACAGGCTGTCGATGTCGACTTCCATCTGGTTGACGCTGCGATCAAAGGCGATCATCCGTTCGGCCAGCGTGGTGTCGCGCTCGGTGAGGGCGCGGATGCTGCCGGTGATGCTTTCTTCGACCTTGGCGCCCATCAGCAAGATCTGCTCGCGCAGCTTGCGCAGCTCTTGTTCGTAATCGCGGTTCGTGTGCTCGCGGCCCATGTCTCTCCCGTCAGCCGAAACGACCCGTGATGTAGTCTTCGGTCTTGGACTGGCTTGGTTTGGTGAACAATACCTGGGTTCGATCGACTTCGATCAAATCTCCCAGATAGAAAAACGCCGTGTAGTCCGACACCCGCGCCACCTGCTGCATGTTGTGGGTGACGATGACGACCGTGTACGCGTCGGACAGCTCGCTGATGAGCTCCTCGATGTGCGTGGTGGCGATGGGGTCCAGTGCCGAGGCCGGCTCGTCCATCAGCAGGACCTCGGGTTCGACGGCCAGGGCGCGGACAATGCACAGCCGCTGCTGCTGGCCGCCCGAAAGACCCAGGGTGCTTTCGTGCAAGCGCTCCTTGACCTCGTCCCACAGCGCGGCCTGGTGCAGGGCCCGCTGGACCCGGTTGCCAAGATCGCCAGCGTCGTTCATACCGCCGGTGCGCAGGCCGTAGTCCCCTGGATCGGTGATTCCTAGCAAAAGTCCGGTCACTGTCCGTGCACCTGCTGCGTGCGGATGCCGAAGCGTCGCATCTTGTCGAGGATCTCGTCG